>CALHGI010000031.1 GCA_938029995.1 uncultured cyanobacterium
AACGACCCCCATGGCTGGGAGCAGGCTGTTACCTTAATATCTGACCATTCCCCTATTTCCCACCCATGGACATTGCCGAAATCAAAGCCCTGCTAGCCAACAGTGATTCCCAACAGCGCCGCAAGGGAATTGTTGCCCTCAGGGATTATGACACTGACGTGGCCAGCCCCTTACTACTTGCTAAGCAGGATGACCCTGAATTTACAGTGCGTTCTTTTGTGGCCATGGGGCTGGGGCGTAAGCGCAGTGATGCCGGGTTTGCCGCCCTGTTAACGATGCTCGATGCCGATCCAGATGCCAACGTTCGAGCAGAAGCCTCTAATTCCTTGGCCATGTACGGTGATGACGCCATTCCTCACCTGGTTAGTACGTTTCACACTAGCCAAAACTGGCTGATACGCCGCAGCATCCTCGCTGCCATGATCGACCTCCATAGCCCTGGGCACATGCTTGAGATTTGCCTAGTGGCCCTCACGGATAAGGATATGACGGTGGTTAATGCGGGGATTGACCACCTCACGACCCTGGTGGATACGGAACAAAGTGGGGACGCCCTAGCCGCGATTTTGCCCCTCAAGACGGCCGACAGTTGGTATACCCGCATGCACGTTGCTGCCGCCCTGAAGCGATTTGATCACCCGGATGCCCAAGCGGCCCTAATTGAACTACGTCAAGATCCGCACCATAAGGTGGTCGCCGCTGCCCTAGAGGGGCTGCTGCCTTGATGCTGGTGGGGGCGCCAGCGCCGCGGCCCTCTGGGCGTTTGGAATAGGGGCCTGGCCTGCCTGGGGCGCGAATTTTGGCAGGGTCGATCACCTTGGAGCTAGCCTGTGCCATGGGTTGTAACGGTTGGCTGCCAGGGCTAGGGGCCGGACTGTAGAGTTTGCTACAGCCACTCAGTTGGGGCTCTGTTAGGTTTGACCTATTGAATAACCGATTTTTTACTTGACTGATAGCAACCGTTCTGATGCCTTGGGACGGTTGCCTGTCCCGCGGGCGTTGGGCCGTTGAACATCCAAGGTTGCCATAACGTTGCCATTCTTAACTAAGGCTTTATTGCTGTTCCAAGGGATTTTCGCTACCTTTAATGTAAATAAATATAAATTTGTTTCGCCATGGCTTGCACTCAGGCGCTTTTCCTCAACTTAAGGTTCTAAGTCCTATGTCGTCATCCGTTGTCACCATTCCCGTTGAATCACTAGAAACCCTGGCCGTTAGATTTTTTGAGCGTTCTGTGGGTCAGTGGAACTCCAAGCGTCGTTACTACACCCTTAAGAATGGTGAAACTCAAGAAGTTGTCAGCGACCTCACCATCGAATTTCTAAGCCATGCGCACCCCACCCTGTTGGACCTAGCTGATACCCATGGCTTGGAGGATGCCCTGATCTGTGGGATTCAGTTTGCCTGGGAAAGTAGCTATATTAGCCCCAGCCGTAAGCAGTCCACCGGCTCCACTTCCTTTGGTATTCGTGGCAATATGCTCTATCGCGACCGGGGGTTTGCCACCACCAATCCCGTGGTGGCTAGCTATGAGTTTCGCGATCGCAACACCATGCAGCTCCACACCGAATACAACGGTTCCGTCTTTGACGAAGAACTCAAGCTGGTGGGCGAAAACTATCGCACCCGCCAAACTATAATTTCCCGCGCTGGCCAGGAAATTATGATTGGTCAATATTTAGAAACGCGGACGTAGGGCCATGTAGGGGGTGGGCCATCGCCGCTCACCCGGCCTCCGCCTCAACCTCTAAGCTCCGGCGGGTGGTATTTCGCGTTAG
Organism: uncultured cyanobacterium; assembly: GCA_938029995.1. Taxonomy (GTDB): domain Bacteria; phylum Cyanobacteriota; class Cyanobacteriia; order Phormidesmidales; family Phormidesmidaceae; genus Leptothoe. Next base: position 1,779 of record CALHGI010000031.1, read on the forward strand.
ACCGTTCCACACATCCAGCTCGCTGGCCCCACGACCTAGCAGCTGGCCCCGCGAATTCTGGGTCAGCCCCTGGGCCATGGCAAAATCGGCTCCAGCAACGCTGGCCACCATGTCAAAATCCACCCCCGTGAGGTCACTGGCCCGCAGGTCGGCCCGCTGTAGCTCGGTGCCACTGACCCGCGCTTCCCGTAGGCTGGCCCCGGTGAGCATGGCCCGTTGGAGGTTCGCCCCACTCAGGCTGGCGTCGTCTAAAATAGCTCCGGTTAAGTCCGCCCCACTTAGGTAAGCGCCCATTAGTTTGGCCCCCCGCAGATTGGCCCCCCGCAAGTCGGCCGTATTGAGGAATGCTCCGTTTAGCATGGCCCCTGGCCCCACCGCCCCCGATTTTTTGTAGTTAAATCCTTCGGGCCACTGGGTATGGTCATCGTAGAGGGCAATGTTTAACTTGGCCTCGTCTAGGGTGGCTCCTTGGAAGTTGGCCCCTTGGACATCGGCACGATGAATAAACGCCCCCGTGAGGTTGGCCCCAGATAAATCTGCTTGGGTTAACTCAACGCCGCGCAAGTCCGCCTGTTGGAGCTGGGCACCGGCTAAATTTGCCCCCGTGAGGTTAGCGCCAATTAGGGTGGTGCCCTGGAGATTGCTACCGGCTAAGTTGGCGGCGGCTAAGTTAACCCGATAGAAGTCGAAGCCGCGTAAGTCCTTCCCCGATAGGTCAACACCCGTTAGATCGCGTTGAACTGACAGTCGTTCTAGTAAAGACGCCTCTAAACTTGCAGTTTCGGGATGGCTCATTGGTAGTTAAACTTTGTAGATAAAGAGAGTGACTCGAAAATGTTATAGAGCCAGTTTAACAGCGCTACTGAACACAATTTTGAGTCGCAAATCTATTTAGATGCACATACGGACGATAGCCCATGCCCTTTCAGATTCCCATGACCATGATGGATTTCTTTCGCAAAAGCGAAGGCATCTGGTTTATTCAGCGAGCCGTTCACCATTTTGATGCGGTGGCCGATGAGTCGGGAGAATCCAACCTGATTGTGGATGTGATTGAACCCCAGGACCCGCGCATTGTGGAAATCTGTCAAAGCCAAGGGGTGGAACCCAGTAAAGCCGCCGGAGCCGCTCAGTTTTCCTGGCAGTCCAACACGAAAGAATTTACCTACGATTCTAAGTACGCGGCTATTTTGGTGGATATTCCCAACGATGATCGGGGCCGCTCGGGCCAGTTACTGCGCGACCGGGGATATGTGGAAAATATGCCCGTGGTGGGAAGATATGGTTTTGCCGACGATGGGGTGTTAACCATTGACAATGAATATGACAAAAACCAGGGTCAAGAACGCTGTTGGTTTTTGTCCGATGATTTCCGAGTCCGGGTGAGCACAGCCCGCTTAGCCAACGGCATTAACCTGATGACCTATTGCTCAGAACGCAGGTTTGTCACCCAGGATGACCTCGCGGCAATGGTGCAGGCAAATGCCGCTAGATTCCCAACGGCATAATGTAACGGAATGTATCTTTGTCTCTAAGAATAGGGACACGACCCTCAAATATCTCCTATGCTGCAAGTGGCAGACGGTATCTGTCACATCTGTTATAAATTAAGGCGAAGACAAATGTACCGCCCTTTTCTAGAGCATTTAGAAGCTTCATTAAAAGACAAATTTGAACTTCAACCACGGGCCATTCCGGAAGGTTTAGAATGTCAAATTAGCGAACGAGGGCGGAACCCGGCATCCATTCAAAGTTGGTGTTATCAGTCCCCGGAATTTAGAAAAATTCGCTATACCTATATCGATGCGGGCAAAGGCGCACAGATATTTAATGGTGTTCTCTACCCCAACCACTGTTATGACGTGCCCCTGCTGGGAATCGACTTTTTGTCCTTTGGTAAGGTCAAAAATTTAATTGTGCTCGATTTTCAGCCCCTGTTCCAGGACGAAGCTTACGAAGCGAAGTACCTCATGCCTCTGAAGGCGATTCGTGACAACTATGCCGAATTGGCCCAGGGCCTGGAAATGAAGTTTTACGATGCCAATCAATATTTCTCCAAGTACTTGTTGTTTGCCAAAACAGATACTGACAGTGTGTCTACCCGAGTATTGGCCGCTTTTAAAGATTATCTAGATCTCTATTGGCAAATATTGGCGGATGCTGAGCCCCTCACGACGGATGCTGAGATTGCACGGGTGAAGAAGGCACAGATTGAATATGACCAGTACAGTGCCGAGCGCGACCCGGCCCATGGTCTATTTACCAGTTACTTTGGCGCAGACTGGGCCGATCGTTTCCTCTATGAATTTCTGTTTGAGGATGCTGTTCCCCTTGCGGTTAAGGCCCATTAATAGTGAGCCCAGGTCCACTTAATCCAGGTCCACTTAATGTTGAAGGGTACCCCTAAGAGGTGCCCTTATTTGTTATCCCCATGACCCTATATCAACCGTTTTTAGACTATGCGATCGCAACACTCCAAGATCGCCTAGATCTATCTCCCTACCCAATCCCAGCGGGTTTCGAGGGCAACAGTGCCACCACCGGTAAGGGCAAGCGTGAAGTGACCGTGCGCACCACCAGCCATGGCTTTTCCTCCCCTAAGCTCAGGCAGATTCGAGCCGCCCATGTGCAAGCCGGTGAGAGTTTGCAAGTGCTAAATTTTGTCATCTTTCCCCGGCTAGAGTACGACCTCCCCTTTTTTGGTGGCGACTTGGTCACCCTGCCAGGGGGGCACCTGATCGCCATTGATATGCAGCCCCTATTCCGCGACAGCGCAGAGTATCAGGCCCGCTACAGTGAGCCCATCATGCCCATGTTTGAGCGCTACCAGCAGGTTTTACCCTGGGGTGGCGATTTCCCCGAAGAGGCCCAGCCCTTCTTTTCCCCCGCTTTTCTGTGGACCCGGCCCACTGAGCTCGATGCCGTCACCACCCACGTATTCAACGCCTTCAAAGATTACCTGGAGGCCTACCTTGGCTTTGTCGAAGAGGCCCAGCCTGTGACCGACCCAGAGCGGCTCAAAGCCATTGAGGAGGCTCAGCTTAGCTATATTCGATATCGGGCTGAAAAAGACCCCGCTCGGGGCATGCTCACCCGCTATTACGGTGCCGAATGGACCGAAGAATATATCCATGGCTTTTTGTTCGACTTGGAACGCCATCTACAAACCGCTTAAAAAGAGCTTTAAACCGTAAATTCTGAATCCTAAGGGACCCTCAACAGTCTTGGATGTACCAGTCCCTAGATGCACCGTTTCCGATGGTCCCCATATTCTTTTTTCAGCGTTCTTTTGTCCTTGACAGAAGAACGCTGCTATGTGCTTGGGGAGATTTGATGTTCACCCAAAGATTTAGAGAAAGCAAGCTCATTAAATTAGCGCAGTTTTAGGTGTTTTGACTGTTACCAATTCCTCACAACACTTATAATTCGTAATATATTGTGACCCCATCACGGTATATAAAATAGACTGATAGCTTATCGCAGGCAGGTTTGAGCTACCTTTCACAGGAGGCAAAAAACATCTGTTGCTGAAGGTGAAGTTTCTTTAACTTTGTTGGATTCTTCCCCTATTCGCTTTAATCTTCATATTGGGGAGAAGCGAAATTTGCTGAGATGATTCATGACTTCTGTAAAGTCGTTTCAAATTATCTGCATTCGCCTATCTATTTAGAAACTGTTTTTTACGCAGTTGCTTGACGGGTTCTCGTCCCCACTTTTTTGGAAACTTACTTCGACGAATCAAATTTAGGAGAGTCAATCTATGTTTGATGCGTTTGCTAAGGTCGTCTCCCAGGCTGATGCAAGAGGCGAATATCTCAGCAGTGCTCAATTGGATGCTTTGTCAGCCATGGTTGCTGACAGCAATAAGCGGATGGATGCGGTTAACCGTATCACCAGCAATGGTTCCGCTATCGTAACGAATGCAGCTCGCGCCCTGTTCGCTGAGCAGCCTTCTCTAATCGCTCCCGGTGGTAATGCTTACACAAGCCGCCGTAACGCTGCGTGCTTGCGCGACATGGAAATTATCCTGCGCTACGTAACTTACGCTGTGTTCACTGGCGATGCTAGCGTCCTAGACGATCGTTGCTTGAACGGTCTACGTGAAACTTATCTTGCCCTGGGTACTCCCGGTGCGTCTGTCGCCATTGGCGTTCAGAAAATGAAGGAAGCTGCCATTGCGATCGCTAACGATTCAAATGGTATTACTTCTGGTGACTGCAGCAGTCTTATGGCTGAAATTGCTGGTTACTTTGACCGCGCAGCGGCAGCTGTTGCTTAAGTTGACTTCCTAAGTACCTAGAAATTAGGTGTTCTTAGTGAGTTTGGTATTTGACAGATAAAGAGGGTTCTCTAATCGCCTGCTTTCTTTTTCTGTCGGTCTGTTTTAGAAACTTTGGGAGATATCTCAAGCAATGAAAACCCCTCTGACCGAAGCAGTGTCTGCTGCTGATTCGCAAGGTCGTTTCCTTAGTTCCACTGAAGTCCAGTCTGCGTTTGGCCGTTTTCGCCAAGCGACTGCTGGTCTAGAAGCTGCTAAGTCTCTATCTGCTAAGGCTGACAGTCTTTGCTCTGGAGCCGCTAATGCGGTTTATACCAAGTTTCCTTACACTGTTTCCACTCCTGGACCCAGTTACGCGTCTGACCAGCGTGGTAAGGACAAGTGCGTTCGTGACGTTGGTTACTACCTTCGTATGGTTACCTACTGCCTGATTGTTGGTGGTACTGGCCCCATGGATGATTATCTGGTAGCTGGCCTAGATGAGATCAATCGTTCCTACGAATTGTCTCCTAGCTGGTACATTGAAGCGCTGAAGTTTATCAAGGCTAGCCACGGTCTATCTGGCGACCCTGCTACTGAAGCTAACTCTTACCTTGACTACGCTATCAATGCTTTGAGCTAGTTGAAGCTTTAGCCTGTGGCGAGCTGCCATATTGGTTGAGTTTTAATGGTTGCCCAGAAGTAATTGCGATCGCTAATTAGCGTTTGCCATTACTTCTGGGTTTGTTGTATGTGGATTTTTTTGAGTGGATTTTTAAAGTGAGGTGATTGTGAGCGGAGTGCCCCATAATCCAGACGGTCAGCCCCTGACCGTTGAACAGGCTTTAATCAATATCAATCAGACCGCAGATCATGGGTTTCGGTACTATGCAGCCTGGTGGCTGGGGAAAATGCGTATCCGTCGACCTGAGGCGATTGAGGCTCTTCTTGTGGCTTTGGACGATGAAACCGATCGTTCTCCAGACGGTGGTTATCCCCTGAGACGTAATGCAGCCAGGGCCCTGGGGAAAATTGGCCAAGGCAACAACAATGTGGTGTCCGCCCTCATAAATTGTCTTCGTTTCGACGATTATTATGTGCGAGAAACAGCGGCTCAATCCCTGGAAAGTTTAGGGGACGCAACGGCCATAGATGCTCTGGTTGCGTTGCTTGATGGCGGTGTAGACGCTGCGGTCGAAGTTCCAGGAAAACCCCATTTGGTCCACCCCTACAACGCTATTTTGGAAGCCCTGGGTACCCTGGGCCAGGGAAAAAAAGAATTAGAAAAAGAGTTGGCAGCTATTGTTGCTCCTTTTTTGGGCCACGCTGTTCCCCAGGTGCAAAATGCGGCCGCTCGGGCCATGTATCAAATTACGGGGAAAGCCCACTATGCTGAACGCTTGGTCCAAGTGCTGGACCATGATCAGCTACAGCTCCGCCGGGCCGCTTTGATTGATTTGGGCGCAATAGGATATTTGGCTGGGGCGGATGCCATCGCCAATACCCTGGCCGAAAATAGTATGAAACTGATTGCTCTGAAGGGGGTGCTTGAGCGCCAACTCACCGTTCAAGCTAGTCAACAGTCTGCGCCGGGCGAACAAGATTCTCTGCAGAACTCTGAACAAGATCTAGGTCCCCTGTCTGACGATAGCCGTCGAGTAATGGCCCTAATGGATGGTTTGTTGTGATGGTCCCTGTGAAAACCTTTGAAACCTGTTTGCAAGCCGTCAATGATGCAGATTCGGCCCAGGGGCTTCTGGATGCGGTGGAGGACCTGGCCGAGCTAAACGATCAGCGGGCCATTCCCACCTTAATCCAGGTGCTTGGATTTAATAATCCAGGGGCGGCAGTGGCGGCCGTGGAAGGTTTGGTGCAAATTGGGATTCCGGCAGTGACCCCCATCCTAGAACAGCTAGATGGCTATAACTATGGGGCCAGGGCCTGGGCCATTCGGGCCTTGGCTGGCATTGGTGACCCGAGGGGGCAAACGCTGTTATTGGATGCCGCTGCCAATGACTTTTCCCTCAGTGTTCGGCGCGCCGCTGCCCGTGGTCTGGGTACTATCCGCTGGCAGGATATGCCCGAGAGCAAACGTGATGCGGCCATGGTGCAGTCGCAAACGGTGCTGCTCCAGGTGACCCAGGATGATGAGTGGGTGGTGCGGTACGCGGCGGTTGTCGGGTTAGAGGCGCTGGGCTTAACGCAGGCTGAAACGGACAAAATTCTTCAGTCCCTAAGTCACCTGAAGCACCATGACGATACGGCCGCTGTGCGGGCAAGGGCCCAATGGGCCTTGGAGAAATTAGCTCCCCATTAACCCCAATGGTCTCCCTTCGTCAGGCAATAACAGTAAAAGGGATAACGGGACTAATGGTCCCGTTATCCCTTTTTATCCTCAAGGAGACACATTGCTACCTAGGGGCAGTGCCCTAGATGACGGTGCTTAAACAGCCACAGGGGACAGGTAGCCCAGCTCTTCGAGCTTAGACATTACCTTATTCACAGACTCATCAAGAGTCTCATTGGCGGTCTCACAATTAACCTCAGGGTTGAGGGGCTCTTCGTAGGGATCGCTAATGCCAGTGAAGTTCTTAATTTCACCGGAGCGAGCCTTCTTGTAGAGGCCTTTCACATCGCGCTGTTCGCAAACTTCAACGGGGGTGTTGGCAAAAACTTCTACGAAATCACCAATGCGAGCCCGAACCTGGTCGCGCACATCACGGTAGGGAGAAATGGCCGAAACCAAGACAATTACACCGTTGCGAGTTAATAGGTTAGATACAAAGCCAATGCGTCGTACATTTTCGTCGCGGTCTTCTTTGCTAAAGCCTAGGCCCTTGGTGAGGTTGGTACGAACAATATCACCGTCTAGGACTTCCAGCTTGGCTCCGGCGGCCCGAAGTTTTGCTTCTAAAGCTTGACTAATAGTAGTTTTGCCCGACCCACTTAGACCAGTGAACCAAACGGTTACGCCACGCTGCTGCATATAAACATACTCCTAACAACTATATTTCAACGCTACTTATATTTGCACGGTAGCATTATACGTTACTAATCTTTACAGGGGGGTAGCATCAGTAACCTTCTTCCCGTGGGGCGTTTATGAGAACTTTAGGGGAATTTACCCATTCTGGGGTGCAGCTTCAAGAAGCAGATCGTTTATTCAACGATGCATCATCCCTGGTTTTTTATCCTAAAGACCATATAGCCACATTGCCAAGGGCGGTGTCACCATGGCCAGCAATAGACTGAGGGGACCTCCTACCCTGATAAAGTCTAAAAACCGGTAGCCACCAGCTGTGTAGACCATGGTGTTGGTCTGGTAGCCGATGGGGGTCATAAAACTATTGGACGCAGCAAAGGTGATGACGAACATGACCGTGAGGGCATTTAGCCCCAGCTCGCTCGCGACTTTTATGCCCACCGGGAGAAGCAAGATCACGGCTGCACTATTCGACAAGATGCTGGATAGCACCGTTGTGAGAACATACAGCGCGCTCAGCAACCCATATCCCGATAGACGTCCACCTACCAAAATAAGTTGCTGAGCTAGCCAGGCGGTGGCTCCAGAGCTTTCCATGGCCGTGCCCAGTGGGATTAAACAGGCCAGTAGGAAAATGACGTCCCAGCGAACGGCCTGGTAGAGTTCTCCCGGCTTGAGACAGCCGGTCAGGATCATGAGCATTACCCCTGCTAGGGACGATACCAGGATGTTGATGGGGGTGAAGGCTGCGATCGCAACCACCCCGACGCCAATGCCCATGGCCAAATTGGCCCGGTCAGACCGGAGGCTTTCCAAATCCCGTTGTTCTAGCACTAGTAAGTCACGGCTGGTTTGCAAACCCAGCAAACTTTGTTTGGGCCCTTGCACCAGCAGTAAGTCACCAAACTTGAGCCGCACTTTACCCATGCGTTCCCGCACCAGGTCTTGTCCCCGGCGGATGGCCAGCACCGTCACGTTAAAACGCTGTCGGAATCGTTGCTCCTTCAGCGTAGAGCCCACCAAGTTTGAGTTGGAAATGACCAATACCTCGGCCACACCCTCTTGGCCAGAACTCAAATCCGCCTGCCAGGATTTTTGCCCAAATTGCACATCGGGCAAAATTTCAATGCCTTCACCGTCGCGGATCTTCAGCAAATCCTGCCGTCCCCCCCGCACGAGCAAAATATCCCCAGCACATAGGGACTTATCCCCCAGGGGTTGGGGAAAGTTGTTGTCATTGCGAATAATTTCTAGCACGTCCAGGTCAAACCGACGCTGGAGTTGGCTAGACTGCAGGGTTTGGCCCACCAGGCTAGAGCGCGGTGTGACCACCACTTCGCTCACATAGTCCTTGAGGCCATATTCCTGGCTTAGGCTATCCCCCGTTGCATCCCGGTTGGGCAAGAGCAGGGGGGCGACAAAGGTGAGATATAGCAACCCCACCACAAAGACAATGGCCCCCAACTCCACGAACTGAAAGAGGGAAAAGTCACCATAGCCCAGCTGTTCCGACAGGCCACTGGCCAATACGCTGGTGGATGTGCCCACCACCGTCAGCATGCCCCCCAAAATGGTGGCAAAGGATAGGGGCATGAGCAGTTTGGATGGGGACAGGCGATGCTGGCGGCAAAAGTCCTCAATGATGGGCAAAAACACCGACACCACTGCGGTGTTATTGATTAAGCCAGATACCGGTCCCACGATGAGCCCCAGGACAAAAATCTGACGGCGGCAGGTTTTGCCACCCCACTTCAGTAGCCAGTTACTGGCCTGCTGTAGGGCACCGGTGCGGGCAATGCCGGCGCTTAAAATAAACATGGCCATCACGGTGATGGTGGCTGAATTGCTAAATCCAGCAATGCCTTCCTGGGGGGTGACCAGGCCCAACACCATCAGGGCGACCATCACCCCAAAGGCGGTGATATCAGCCGGTAGCCACTCCACCACAAACATCAGCAGGGCAACGGCGGTTACCCCGAGGGTCATAAGAATTTCAATATTAATAGTCATACATCGTTAGCTCGACTGATAAATAAGCCTTGTCCACGTCCAGCACTATGGTTTTGACCTAGAAACATCTCCAGGGGATAACTTGAGCGTGGTTTAGGAAGCCGTAGCGTGAAAATCCACTTAACTATAAAAAATCCAACAAAAATCCCAGTTATTGATCAATATCCTCCTAAATTGGCCCTATACAGACCTTTTTTCTCGATCGTTAAGTGTTCCAAAAAAAAGACATGGTGATGTCTGTGCATCAGATTAACTTAATGCATGTCCCCTAATCTAAGGAGTGCCGTGGCTGATTGGGATGACGCACCAATCTAGGAAAAGTGCATCGGGACAGAAGGAAGTTAGCCTAAACCCTCCCGAGTATTAGCCATGGCGGGCCATTAAGGCAATTTGGGTTAGGCAATTTGGGTTAGGGGCGGTGGTGCCAAGCACCCCCAGTTGGAGCCCCTAGGAATATTGCCTACCGATCAACGGTGTTCGCCACTACTTACAATGGTTTTGGTTAGCTATCCGCCTGAAACCCAGTTAATTCTGGTAAGACGCCACTGCGGCGCTGCCGTCGTTCATTGATTAATTTGGGCCGCAGGTACAGGTTTTCCAGTAGCACTGCCCCGCCTGCAATCCATGGGGGTACGATCAGGGCGCCAATAATGCCTAACACCTGGGCTCCCCCCAAAACGGCCAGTAGCTGATAGAGCGGATGCACCCCCACGGAGGTGCCCACGAGTAACGGATCGAGAATGTAGGTTTCGAGGTTTTGGGCAACGACATAAAGCAGGAGTACCCACAGAAACGTCCAGCCCCCCTGGGGGATGGCCACCAGTAATGCTGGAATGGCTCCCAAAATCGGACCTAAAAACGGAATCAGGTTGGTTACACCTGCGATCGCACCCAAACCCACGGCCAAATCCTTTAAACCCAGCAGGCTCAAACCAACGCTGGTGGCCACGGACAGTAGGGCCGACACCACAAAGCGACCGCGCAAATAACCCCCAATGCGCTGCCCCATGGGGGGGACCTGGGCCAAAATGCGTTCATCCCAGGGGCTAGGCAGCAACCGGGTCAAATTTTTCACCAGGGTGCGGCTGTCCGCCACCATGTAGCCCGAAATAAATAGCGATAACACCAGGCTGAGCACCCCGCCCAGAATACCGGCGGTTACCCCGTAGGACCGTACCAGTAGCTGTTGACTGGATTTGATCGTCCAGCTGATCAGTGCTTGAACGTCGATCAGTTGGGTAAACAGCTCGTTGGTGGTGAATGAGCGGGTGTCCGTAAAGGCGGTGAGCCAGGCATCGGCCTCGTTTAAGAGCCCTCGGAGGGAGACGGGCACACGGCGGATTAGGCGTTCTAGCTGTTCAAACACCGTTGGGCCAATGAGCAACCCGAGTAATACGAGGGCACTAATGAGGGTGAGATAGACCAAAATCACACCGAGCCACCGGGGCACGCGATAGCGCTCGGCCCAATCAACCACCGGGGCAATGGAGCAGGCCAACACGACCGAAATCATCACCAGCAGTAATAGGCTTTTGAGCTGCCAAAGGATGACCAATAACGGAATGGCCGCGATCAGCAGGGCAATGCTGCTAATGGATATGGTCAACCGTTGCGACCCGTCATTCGTCGACGTTTCGGCTGAGATTTTTTGGACCATAAAGTGGCAATGGGAGGCAGTTTACTTAGTCTACTGGCCTTTATAGTCAGGGGCCAATTGGAGTGGGGAAACTTTGTGGGCCAATCGGGGCCTGGGGAGCCAGGGGGCAGCCATAATTGGCCCGTGTTCTGGCTCCCATGTTCTGTTTCCCGTGTGCTGCCTGCTGAAGTTTGCTTAAAGCGTATAGGTA
>CALHGI010000032.1 GCA_938029995.1 uncultured cyanobacterium
ATGGCCCATGGCTATGGGCGCTGTTCGCTATCGTTTAACGCCCATGGCCTTGGGCCATGGCTGTTCGAGTCATGGAACTAGATACCTGGGCAGCCAACAAAGACCGGCTTAACCCCCATCCTCTGGGGCGTTCTCTTCTGACTCCTGCTCCGAGCTCTTTTCTGGGTCTTTTTCTGGGGCTATCTTGCTCCCAGGTAGTGCCCTAACCCGTTGTCCCTTGGGGAGTTCTACAAAAATGTCGTAGCTGAGGCTGCGCTCATCTTGCACTTGGGTGGTAATGCCAAGGCTTTTAACCGCCGAGAAGATGAAACCGTCGGGCAGGGTGGGGAACGGTACGGTGTCCTTGAGCTCCGTTAACTGGTCAACATCGACAAAAAAGTAGCCGCTGTTTTCCTGGGGCGATGTATCTAACAGGGTTTTAAAGGCGCGATTTGCCTTAAGAGATCTTCTGGGACGCGGTGCGACCTGATCTAATATTTCTGGGCCCATGGCAAAAAAGGTTACATCTTGATCGAGCCAACCATGGCCCATGGTGATCCCCCCATAGAAAGAGTCCAGTTTACTCACCGATTGGGAGTTGATTTGCAATGGCTCCAGCTCAAAACGAAAGCGGTTAACCAGCACCTCATTGAGCTGTTCCCACGTTGCCTCTGCTGCGGGGCGGTCGGCCACGTCGGCCACTAAGGCCAGTTGCCCCATGGGGATCGTTGCTTCAGAATCATCCTTGTCACGGGCGGGGGGTAATAACCCAAACGCGGCTTCCCCACCGAGCCACGGCAAAATATCGTTGTCAATATCTAGCCCTGTTTGGTTTGTTAAGCCCTTGATTAAGGCTTCTGAAGAAACCGGTAGCAGCCCATTGAGTCGATCTGCCTCTTTGAGGGCCTGCCACAGGGGGATGATACTGCTGGTGGACATCATCAGCACCGTGTCAGCGGGTAAACGGGACGGTGCCCTGGCTGGAGTATTGATCATATCCCTATACACCGGCTGATCCTCAGGACCTAGCCAGGTGGACGCTTCAATATCTAACCCGTTGGGCAAAAGATTGGCTGCGGCCACTAGACCGTTAATTCCTGGAAGGTTATCACTGCCTGCCATCACACCAGCGGCCACGGGGGCATTGATATAGACCTGGGCCATGGCAGAGGAAATTTTTAGATGCTTGAACGCTCGGCGATAGTCATCGTTATTGAGCATCGACACCCCCCCTTTAGAGCTATCGATCACCGCCTCAACGCCTTTCGCCCCTGAGGCCAGCACCAGCCATTTACTGCCTAAGACCGTGCTCTCATAGGTCTCCCCCGTGGCGGTTGTGATGGATTGGATGGCGATACCTTTATAGTCGCGACCGACCCACGTGACGCCATCCTGGGGTTCTGAAAGTATTTCCTGGGCCTTAGATGAGTCCTCAATGGGCACCACCAGGACCATGTCCGTTGTGCCTTCGCTGGTGGCAGACTTCGGCAAAAAAGCCAAGGTTACCTGGTCACCCAACCAGGGTTGAATGTCGGTTTTAAACCGATAGCCATTGGCGCTGATGATGCGATCTCGCCAGTTAACTAACAATCGATCCAAACTTCGCTGAGATTCGGGCGTCCCCAACTGGCGCAGGCGGGTCCACTGATTCTCATCCGTCGTTAGGGTTAGGGCCACCATGGCATCCGCTGGAACTAGCTCCATGCCCAGGGGCAGCTTTGGCCCTGGTGCGAGGCGTGAACCCAGCCCCAAATAGGCCGCCGCACCACCCAGCACGAGTAGAACCGCAGTGCTAACCGTAACCAAAAGGGGAGGCCGTTGTTTGAGAACCATAGGAATTAAGCGCGGCAAAAAACAAACAACGTCTGCTAATCTACCATCGGTTCAGCCCATGTGTCTTAACCAAGTAAAGACGTTACAAAAATGTCCTACTCACCATCTCCCGCCGTACTTTTTTTAGTCCTTTGGGTGGTGGATTTACCCTTAGTTGCCGTTGACTTTTTCGCCGCAGTTGCGGTGCTACTTTTCTTGGTGGTGCCGGCCTTTTTGGTTGTGGCTTTTTTAGTCGTAGCTTTCTTAGTCGTAGCTTTTTTGGTGGTGGACTTCTTCGTCGTTGATTTCTTTGCCGTTGTCTTTTTGCGGGTGGTTTTTTTCTTGGTGGCTGCCTTGGCCGTAATAATCTCTAACGCCTCTTCAAGGGTAATGTCCTCAACTTTCTTGCCCTCTGGCAAAGATGCATTGACCTTTTCGTACTTAATGTAGGGACCGTAGGGGCCATCGTAAATATTGACGGGCTCCTCTGTATCAGGATAGTTGCCCAATTCCCGCAGGGGCTTGGCCGCCTTGCGTCCGCGTCCCCGTTTAGGTTGGGCCAATAGTTCCAGCGCCCGTTCCAGGGTAATTTGCAGCACGTCATCGTCCCCCTTCAAGGAACGATAGTCCTTACCCTCTTTACCTTGGTCGTGTACCACGTAGGGGCCAAACCGCCCCAGGCTAGCTTTGATCTTGGCTTCGGTTTCAGGATGTAGCCCTAGCAAGCGGGGTAGGGACAGGAGCCCCACAGCCATCTCCAGGTCTACGGACTCGCGGGTTACCCCCTTGGGCAAGGACACTTGCTTGGGCTTAGGCTTTTCCTCCGTTTTGTCCCCTAGGCGCACATAGGGACCATAGGGGCCAATCAAGGCATAGATAGGTTCACCGGTTTCAGGATGGAGGCCCAGTTTCTCCGGACCTTCTGTCTTCTGCTTGAGCAGGACTTGCACCTGCGCATCGTTGAGGTCCGCCGGGCTAACATCCAGGGGAATAGAGGCACGAACGGCTTCTTCTTCACCCTTTTCCCCAGTGTGAATGGCTTCGATGTAGGGACCATATTTACCAATCCGCACCTTGGCGCTGAGATCGGATAGGTCAACCGTACGGGCCTCCGCCGGGTCAATCTGACTTTCCTGCGTTTCTACCTGACCCGCCAACCCCTTGTCCCCGGAGTAAAACTTTTTAAGGTAGGGCAGCCACTCCGCTTCCCCTGTGGAAATATCATCCAGGGTGCGCTCCATACGAGCGGTAAATTTAACATCGACCAAGTCTGGAAAATGCTGATCCAGTAGCTCGGTCACCGCAAAGGCGGTAAAGGTGGGCATCAGGCTGTTGTTGAGCGGGTGCACATAGCCCCGGTCAATAATGGTGCCAATTACAGAAGCATAGGTACTAGGACGACCAATACCCTCTTTCTCCAAGGTTTTTACCAAGGTGGCTTCGGTGTAGCGGGCGGGAGGCTTCGTTTCATGGCCAATGGGCTCCAGCTCGGTACAGCTGGGGGTGTCCCCCACCTTCAGCGCAGGCAGGGTTACTTCACGATCTTCCAGGGCCGCATTAGGATCATCCGATCCCTCCACATAGGCTCGGAAAAAGCCGGGAAAATCAATCCGCTTACCGGTGGCTTTGAAGAGGGCATCATCCACTTCGATGCTCACAGTGATGTGGGTTTGGCGAGCATTGGCCATTTGGCAGGCCACGGTACGCTTCCAAATCAGGTCATAGAGACTGCGCTCACGGTCCTTTAACCCCGTTTCCTGGGGGGTGCGGAAAGTACTGCCCGCAGGACGAATGGCTTCGTGGGCTTCCTGGGCGCCCTTGCTCTTGGTGGCGTATTGGCGGGGCTTGGGGCTCAGGTACTCCTTGCCATATTTTTGCTCTACACAGGAGCGGGCTGCGGTAATTGCCTGCTGGGATAGGTTGACCGAGTCCGTACGCATGTAGGTGATAAACCCTTTCTCGTAGAGAGACTGGGCCGTGCGCATGGTATCTCGGGCGGATAGGCGCAGTTTTCGGTTGGATTCCTGCTGCAGGGTTGAGGTGGTGAAGGGGGGGGCTGGTTTGGGACTGGAGGGACGCTCCTCTAGGTTAGAGACGCTCCAAACACTGGTTTCTAACCGTTGCTTTAGTTCCTGGGCCTGGGTTTCATCCAACAACACCACGTTGCGCCCAGCGGCAATTTGACCGGTATTTTCGTCAAAGTCACTACCGGTGGCCACCCGGGTTCCGCCCAAGCTGGCTAGCTTGGCTTCAAAGGGGCTATTGGCCTGGGCTAAGGTGGCTTTGAGATCCCAGTAGGAGCCCTGCTTAAACGCTCTGCGATCGCGCTCTCGCTCCACCAACAGCTTGACCGCCACGGACTGCACCCGACCGGCTGACAGACCCCAAGCAATTTTTTTCCATAGCAGCGGAGATAGGGTGTAGCCCACCAAACGGTCTAAAATCCGTCGAGTTTCTTGGGCTCGCACTAACTGGTCGTCAATGTCGCGACAATTGTTAAGGGCGGCTTGAATGGCGCCTTCGGTGATTTCATGAAACACCATGCGCTTGGTGGGCACCTTGGGTTTCAACAGCTGCAGCAAGTGCCAGCTAATACTTTCCCCTTCCCGGTCTTCATCCGTTGCCAGGACGAGTTCATCCACATCTTTCAAGGCATCCTTGAGGGCCTTGACGACTTTCTTCTTATCCTTGGGGACCAGATATAGGGGCTCAAAATCTGATTCGACATTTACCCCCAGCTGTGCCCATTTTTCGCCCTTAACATTGGCCGGAATTTCACTAGCCGACTTAGGCAAATCACGAACATGACCCATGGAAGCTTCCACACGGTAGCC
>CALHGI010000033.1 GCA_938029995.1 uncultured cyanobacterium
CTTCACATACCCCTCCTCAGTCAAACGCGTCCGCACCAGATTACGGGTGAAGGCAAATAGGTCAAGCTCAGGCACAAACTGATCTTGATTAACCACAATCCAGTCAAACACTGACTGATCCCACTCGGCAAAGTGAATGATGGCAGCAGCTAAGGCTTGCTCAGTTTGCTTGAGGTTGGGTAGGGAGTATAGAAAACTCTTGACTTTGGTAATGGCTAAAATGTCTTTCGTCTGTAAAACCCCAATAACAACATCCAAGGAGCGTTGAAAATCATCTTGTTCCATCTTGATATACACACCGCTGCCCAGGGCTTTTAACCTTGAGGTTTTGTTACGCCATAGCGCCCTGGGCCACACATGACCTTAATCGGACAAGGGATATACGGACATCCAGCGAAGACTCTCCGTAAACATCCCATGGGTAAGTCTATGGAAACAATGTGTGCATTTTGTGACTCGGATGCAATATGTGTCGATTAGCCCCCATAGGGGTTGCTTATACTAAACATTAGCTGAGGGAGGGGCGATGGGCCGCAACCCATGCATTGCCTCAGATATCGTTGATATCGTGGTTGATTTAGGGGGGATGCACCGCTGGGTTGCAATACAGGCGATCAGGAGTTCCTTGGAAAACCCATCCCGAGGACCCGCAACGCCAAACAGAATAGGCTCACCATTTCACCATCTGCTTAATCTGACCCACCAGCTGCACCGCCTGGAAAGGTTTGGTGATAATTCCCATCACACCTATTTTCATCAATTCTTCGCGCTCACTCATGCGGGCCTTGGCGGTGAGCAAAATGACGGGAATGGACTGGGTTAACGGATCGCTCTGGAGCTGGCGAAAGATGGTGATGCCATCTTCGTCGGGCATCATCACATCCAACAGGATGAGATCGAGACTTTGTTTCTGTGCGATCGCAACCCCTGCACGCCCCGAATCTGCCGCCACCACATCCCAACCAGCGGCCACTTCCAGTGAAAGCTGAACAATTTCGCGGACACCGTCATCATCATCCACCACTAAAATCCGCTTTGCCATGGGTCCCTAAAATCACAGGTCGCAGCCAAGACCATTCCGATAAAAGAAAGCCTTAATCTTAGTTTAGGATTTATAACAAAGCATGAACTTAAATATAGTAGTTCTTAATGATTAGAAGAACTATCTGGGGCATCTGCCTGACTGATGGGAACCGTGAAGGAGAAACAACTCCCCTGTCCCAAGGTACTCTCAGCCCAAATTTCGCCACCATGCTGGTGGACAATGCTGCTACAGATCGCTAAGCCCAGACCAGTGCCCCCTTTACTACGAGAATCGGTGGCGTCAACCTGGTGAAACCGTTCAAAAATGCGCTCCAATTTATTAGGGGGAATGCCCCGGCCCTGATCTTTAACGGTGAACTTCACCTGCTTGCCCTGCGGCATAGGCCATTCTTCCGCCGTAACCCAGATGGTGGATGGGGCCTCTGAAAACTTAATGGCATTGCTGAGCAAATTGGTGAGTACTTGAATTAAACGATCGCCATCGGCCCAGATCAGCAAATCAGTTTCAGCCACAATAAGTTGGATCTCTCCCCGTTCAGCCACCAGTTCCATCAGCTCATAGGCCCGCTGGGTTAGCTCACGGGTAGACACCGAGGCCTGGCGAAGCTTGACCTTGCCCGAGTTCAAACGCTCTAGCTCTAAAATATCGTTAACCAGCTGCACCAGACGGGATGAATTTTCGGAGGCAATGGTGAGCACATGTTTTCCCCGGTCTGACTGTGGCTCCAACAGACCGCTGGTCAACAGATCTAAGGCTCCATGAATGGAGGTGAGTGGGGTGCGGAGCTCATGGCTAACAACAGAAATAAACTCATCCTTCATCCGATCTATGGCATAGCGCTCGGTAATGTCTTCACCAATGCTCAGCACCCCGATAGACTCTCCTTGGAGATTTTTTTGCAGGGTACTATTCCAGGAGACAATGCGCTCTTCCCCCGTACGAGAGAGGAGAGTGGTTTGATAGTAGGGGCGATTTTCACAGTTAAGAATGTCCTGGAAAAGCGATCCAATTTGCGGTTGTTGTTGAGGGGGAATAAACGACTCAACCCAGGTCTTACCCATCATGTCCGACGCACTATAATCCATCACCTCCAGAAAATGGGGATTGACGTAATCCACCTGCCCAGAACGATTTACCCCCACAACCATTAAGTTCACATTATCCAGAAAGCTACTCCAGCGTCGCTCTGACGCTTGCAAGGTATCAAACAGCTTAGCTCGCTCAATTTCCATCTGCTTACGCTGGGTAATGTCCCGCTGCAATACCAGAATGTAAGCCTCCACAGAGCTATCTTTTACGACGGTACAAGAACAATCCATGGTCAAAATTTGACCATTTTTACAGACAAAGTCCATCTCTTGACGATGGCTACCATCGGCCATGAGGATGGCAAAGTCTGGCTGACAGAGGGATTGGGTATCACTATTCAGAAACCTATCCAGGGGCTGGCCAAGCAGTTCTGATTCGTCATAGCCAGACTGCTCAATAATGGTGGAATTGACTTGTTGAATCAGTCCCTGGGAGTCTAACACATAGATAAAATCAGGGGCCGCTTCAAACAGTGATCGTAGGCGCTGTTCACTGTACTGAAGGGCGGCGGTGCGAGCTTCCACCCGGGACTCTAAGTCTTGATTGAGTTGGTGCAGCTGTGCCTCTGCCCGTTTTTGCTCAGTGATGTCGGTGTGGGAGCCGGTCATGCGGATCACATTGCCCGTTCCATCCCGCAGGGCCTGGGCCTGGTCGAATACCCACTTATAGGTGCCGTCTTTGCACAGCAGCCGATGCTCCGTTTTATAAAATGGCGTCTTCTGGTCAAAATGCGCCTGAACTGCGGCATTGACCCGGTCAATATCGTCAGGATGGATGCGTGAGTACCACGCGTCTGGATCATTGGGAAATTCAGAGTCTTCGTAGCCTAGCATCTGTTTAAACCGGGCAGAATAAAAGACTTCATCGGTCTCCACATTCCAATCCCAAATGCCTGCATTCGAGCCTTTCAGGGCCAATTGCCAGCGTTCCTCGCTTGCTCTCAAGGCGAGTTCAGTCTGCTTGCGCTCGGTAATGTCCACGGTGAGGCCCACAACCCGGATCGCATCCCCGGCCTCATTGGTTAGGACCTTTCCTTTTGTCAGCCCCCATTGGTTAATGCTATTAGACTGAGCCAGTCCATCCTGGAGGGTCCCCCAATAGTTACTGCTATTAGACTGAGCCAGCCCATCCTGGGGGGGCCCCCATTGGTTACTGCTATTAGACTGAGATAGCCCATCCATAGAGGTCTTGGCCAGACCGTTTGTGCCTCCCCCCAATGGGTTGTCGGCATCACTCTGGAGGTGTGTGATCAATCGATGTTCGATGACAAAGCTATCTTTTGTTTCGAGGGCCGTGGAGATTACCTGCTGCACCTGAGGCGCATCATCGGGATGGATAATGGTTTGGAAATAGTCGCTATCTGTTTGCCAAGGTTCAGCCTGCCACTGGTTGCCAACAAAACGGCCAAACCCCTGAATGATATCCGTATCTAGGTTGTGCTCCCAGGAGGAGGTTTTACCCGCTTCTAGGGCCATTTGTAACTGGTCTTTACTGTGGCGTAATTCCGACTCCGATTGTTGGCGCTGTAGGGCTCGGGTCACGATTTCGGCAAACATGCGCAACAGCTGAATACTTTGATCTAGCTCGGCCGATTCCTGTTGAAAAGAGGCAAATCCGACCCACCCCATCAACTGCTCTTGGGAGATTAATGGCAGACAAATTAATGACTGGAGGTTAAACCGTTGCCAATTTTCTTTTTCTAATTTGGCAGCATCGGGCAGCTGGGCCACACTGGGCACCTGCAAAACGTTTCCCTGGCTGAGGGTTTCCAACGCCCAAGGGAACGCGGCGAAGGGAATTTTTTTGGCATTGTGGATCTGGGAGAACGGGTCCTGTGTCACCCATTCATAGGCCATGCTAAAGGTGTTGCGATCCTGATCTAGCTGAAAAATATAGCTGGTATCAACCTGGATAAACTGGCCAATGGTTTTTAAGGCATGGCTAATTTTGTCGTTGATGTTGTCAATTTTTAAGTTGATAAATTGGGTTGAGATCTCTGAAATCAGCTGATCAAATTTGAGTTGATGTTGGAGCGCGGCTTCCGCCTGTTTGCGCTCTTCGATTTCGGTGCCTAGCTGCTGGTTAATTTGTCTCAGGACTTCGGGTTTAGGTAGGGCCAGGGCAGCTGGAATTGTAGGTATCAGGGCCAACGCGGTGTAGATGGAGACGACGGCGGTGATCGCTTTAATGGAGCCTGACAGCCAATAGGCTGGGTGCCACAGGGTCCACACGGCCATGAGGTGGGTGGTACCACAGGTGGTAATAAACAGCCCAAAGAGCAGAAAAATACCCCGAAAGGGAACGTCCTCGCGTTCGCGGACAAAGTAGATCAGCATAATGGGGATGGAGTAATATGCGATCGCAATGAGTACGTCTGACAACAAATGGAGCCAAACCAGCTCTGGTTGCCAAAGGTAGCAATGTCCATGGGGTATAAACTGGGTCGGGAAAAATATGTCTTTCAGCACGTCCATCCCATCTAATTCCTATGATAATTTCCGGCGTTGCTCATCTTCGGCGTAGGTACGTCTGAAGAAATGCCGATTTACTCTGCATTTCCACCGATGGATACATCCCCTAACTCAGCCACGGCCTATCGGCCTACAATAATCAGCTAGACAAAATCTGGTTCCGGCCAGTGGTTTTCGCAAGATACAACACCTCATCCGCCCGGCGATACAAGGTTTGAATATCCTTGCCATCCTGGGGATATTCTGCGACACCACCACTAAAACTGACATGGAACAGATGCTTGTCGTTACCCAAAAAACTATGTTGACTAAACAGCTTCAACAACGCGGTGAGCCGTTTAACCGCTAGTTCCTTACAAATACCATATAGCCCCACTACAAATTCCTCCCCGCCCCACCGGGCCAACACATCTTCGCCCCGAAATGTGCGGCGTAGGTAGTCGCCTAAGGTTTTCAACACTTGGTCCCCCACTTCATGGCCATAGGCATCGTTAATGCGCTTAAACTGGTCAAGATCCAACATGGCAAAACAGAAGGATGTCTGCTGTCGATCGGCCAATTTTAATAACCGATTGAGGTCGTCAACGGATTGTCGTCGCCGCTTCAAATTCGTCAGACCATCGACTTCGGCCAAGGTCCGCAACAGACGCACCCGCTCCAAACGGTTCAAGATGCGGGCCACCAGTTCTGGACCAATGATCGGTTTACTAAGGTAGTCATCGGCCCCGACTTCAAACACCCGGTGGATAATGCCAGGGTCGGTGTGAGCCGAGAGAAAGAGAATGGGAAACTGATGCAGGGCCGGATCATTGCGAATCACCTGACACAGCTCTAACCCATTAAAATCGGGCATTTCAATATCTAAAATCATTAAATCTGGCGGATTTTGCTCCAGGCTATCCCAAAACTCCATCGGGTTAGACACCAGCGTCAGTTGAAAGCCCCAGGGCATGAGTATTTTTTTCAAACACGCCAGGACCACAGGGTCATCATCGAGGGCCAGAATCCGAGCCGAAGGCAAGGCGGTTTCATCAAAGCTGTGGGTCACCGCTTCTAATACCTGGGCAGCTGTCACCGGCTTTTGTAAAAACACACTGGCCCCCGCCCGCAACAAATTAACCCGATCGAGCAGGCCATTGGTGTCCGTTGCAACAATGATTTGAAGTGACGGTTGCTGATGGGACAATGCGGAGAGAAATGCCAGCCCTTCATCCACATTTTGAGAACAATTAACATCCATCAGGACGACATCGACTGTGTGCTGCTTTAATAACCGCTTGGCCTCACCTAAGGTGGAGGCAATGTGGGGCTGAATTCCCCAAATAGAGGCCTCGTGAATCAGATCCTCAATCAGCGACGGATCGTTATCGATGATCAACCATTGAAAAATCATGGAATCAGGTCGCTGGAGCGGTTGCTGACCGAAGGGGAATTTTTCTGGCATCTGTAAAGACTGACGTAATTGCTGCACTAACCCAGGTAATTGCTGAATGTGTTCGCTGTGGGGAGCTGGGGTCACTAACAGCAACCGTTCAATCTGAGCGGCCAGTTGAGAGGCGGTGGTAAAGCCAAAACTACCCAAGGCCCCCTTGAGCTTATGGGCCGCTTTTTGGGCGCTGACCAGGGCCGATGGATTTTGCACCAGGGAGGGCGACACTGAGTCTAAGATCTCAGTGTCCAACATGGGTATCGCCTTTTCCAACGCATCAATCATATCCTCATAGGTGCGTGTTTTTTCAAAACGTGTCTTGATCAAATCATCAATGTCCGCTGTTGACGAATTTCCTTTTTGTTGTAGGTCATAAATTTTTCCATCCAATCGATAAATTTCCCTTTTTAATTCCGCCTCGTTTTGCAATATATTTTTTGGAATCCCCGCGAACCGGGCTTGCTCAT
>CALHGI010000034.1 GCA_938029995.1 uncultured cyanobacterium
GGGGGATGGGGGGAGAAAGGTAATACACCCCCCGGACGGTGCCATGGACAGGGGAATCCGGACCCTGATGGGTGGAGGTGGTATTTCCCAGCTCAATTTTCTAGCGGTGCCGTAGGGCCAGGCAGGGCAGGGGTAGAAACTGTTTTTGTGGGTGGTTGCTAGTCGTTTGTGGACTTCTGGGCGTCGCTGGGGGGCTGGGGGCTAGGGGCGATGGCCGGGGCTGGTGTGGTTGTTTCAAGCAGGGACTCTGTTGGGTTCTCTATATTGTTAGATACACCTGCTAGGGCCGGTTTCCAGGAGCCAAAGCCAGAAACCTCCCATTGGTCGAGAATATCTTTGACCAGGAGTTCTTGCAGCCAGATTTTGGCAACAACGGCGAGGGGCAGAGCCAGTACGAGGCCGAGAAACCCAAAGATGGTGGCAAAGCAGATTTGGGCGATTAGGGTAAATGCTGGCGGTAGAGAGATTTGACGGGCCATGACCGTCGGTGTGAGCCAATAGCTTTCAATTTGTTGGATGATGACATACAACACAATTACGGGCACAACTTTCCACGGTTCCGGTGAGATTAAGGCCACCATGGCTGGGAAAATAAGACTCAGACTTGGTCCCACGTTGGGGATGAAATTGAGAACACCGGCAATTAGGGCATGGGCCAGTACTAGTTTGATGCCCAACAGCCACAGGCCAACAAGACTAAGGGAAAAGATAAAGACTGAGTTGAGAACAATGCCCCCCATCCAATTGCACAGGGCCACTTCGCAGTCTTGTAAAATGGTGTCTGCCCGTCGTCGGTAAAATGAGGGGATCAGCCGCAACAGGGAACTGCGATAGGCGTTGGGGTTCCCTAAAAACATTAGGGATAAAATTATCACCAGGAGAACTTGTAGTAAGACCCGTAGTGATGAGTTAAAGAAGGAGAAGAAATTATTGAAAACGTCGAGGACGGCTGAGTCAGGAGAGGTGATCCAGTTTAGAAATTCGTCTAGAAATTCGTCTAGTTCGGGAAAGCGTAGCTGTCCAGGTAGACGGGTTTCGAGTTGGGTTAAGGTGTCTGGAAGCGTATCGGTTAAATCGCCGATGCCGTTAACGATGAGATCGATCAGGAGGCTAAATTGCTCCACAAAGGGGGGGACAACACCGAGGAAAAAGAGGGTGATGACTAGAAAGGTGATGCTGAGGACGGTGGGAATGGCAAAGCGTCGGGGAATGCCCGTTTTCTGGAGGCGACGGGCAAGGCTGTTGAGTGCGATCGCAAACACCACCGCCATGAACACCAGCAATAAAATCGCCCGAATATGCCAAAGAATATAGAAAGTCGCTAAGATGCTGATCAGGCCCATCCATTCACCAAGCTTCACAAGATACTCCTGATTATCACCACTGCATTTAGACGACTGGCATGACTGATGCAAACTATGATCACCTCCGAAAGAAGATGCTGGGGCATCTCTAACCGATGGGCTCATGCTCTAGATCAGCGACGACAGATAATTCACCTGGTCTAGTCAGGTGTCAACCAAGACATTCCCGTGACCCGTCAGAATTCCGCTCATTTTAACTAAACCCACGGCAAATATACTTTTTTAACCTAAAAAAAGCTATTCCTGAGCAGGAACCCTTACCTTGACCACCCCCATACCCCAGTGGCAGCTACCCCAGGACGAAACGATTTCCACCGATTGGGTTGAGACTGTCCAAGCGCTCTCAAAGTTTGAAAACCCACCCAAACGGGCGGCGGCACTGCTGTGGCAGCGAGGCATTTGCACCCCTGAGCAGTTGGGAGCCTTTATTAACCCCGACACCTATGGGCCCACCCCCCCCGAGGCCTTTGGGGCAGAAATGGACCAGGCGGTGGCACGCATTATGCAAGCCCTGGACCAGGGGGACATCGTCACCATTTGGGGCGACTTCGATGCCGATGGCATTACCTCCACTGCGGTACTTTGGGACGGTCTACGCCAGTTTTTTGCGGCTGAAAAGCTCAATTACTTTATTCCCAATCGGTTGACCGAATCCCACGGGCTTTCGGTGCATGGGTTAGATGCCCTGGCGGCCAAGGGCACCACCCTGGTGATCACCTGCGACAACGGCAGCACCAACCTGGCCGAAATTGACCATGCCCACAGCTTGGGCATAGACGTCATTATTACCGATCACCACACCCTGCCCGATGGGAGACCCCCCGTGGTCGCCATTATCAACCCGCGATACTTTGACAGCGATCATCCCCTCGCCCATCTGTCCGGTGTGGCCGTTGCTTTTAAGCTAGTGGAAGCTCTCTATGCCAGGGGCCAGGGGGCGCTAACCCCCACCCGTCCCCTGGCGGAACTGACCGACTTGGTGGCCATTGGGCTAATTGCCGATTTAGTGCAGCTCAGCGGAGACTGTCGCTATTTGGCCCAAATCGGTATTCGTCAGCTCCAGACCCATCTAAAAACCGATGTTCCGGTGCGGCCCGGTGTGGCTGAATTATTAAAACTTTGTCGTCGCACCGGGGATCGCCCCACGGATATTTCCTTTGGCATTGGTCCCCGCATTAATGCCGTCAGCCGCATCCATGGGGATGCCCAGTTTTGCGTAGACCTGCTCACCAGTGAAGATCCGGACCATTGCAGGGAGCTGGCCCAGCAAACCGAGTGGGCCAATACGCGGCGCAAGGCCTTGCAAAAGGACGTCCACACCCAGGTGACCCAGCGGCTGACGGAGTTGGATATGGCCACGGTGCAGGTGATTGTCCTGGCCGATGCCCAGTGGCCCACGGGGGTATTGGGTATTGTGGCGGGGCAGGTGGCCCAGGAATATGGCAAGCCGACCATTTTGCTCACCATTGATGGTGCTGTGGCGCGGGGGTCGGCGCGGTCGGTGAACCGCATTGACCTCTATCAGCTAGTGACGGATCAGTCCCATTTACTCACCAGTTTTGGTGGCCATCCGTTTGCGGCGGGCATGACTCTGCCGGTGGAGAATGTGGGGCTGTTTGCCGATGCCCTAAACCGGCAGCTGCGGCAGGTGGGGGTAACATCAGGCCCCGTGATTGGGGTGGATTTGGTGGTGAGTGCGTGCGAGTTGGGCAAGGAACTGTTTCAGCAGTTGAATTTGCTAGAGCCCTACGGCATGGGCAACTCGGTGCCCCGGTTGTTAATTCGCAATGCCTGGTTTGACAACACCTGGCACCAGAAAATCAAAGATCCGGTGTCCAAGCGCAAGCTGAGGTTTATCAAAACCCACTTTTTGTTGAAGGACGATACCTCCACCGCCGGATTTCCGGGGCTGTGGTGGGGCCACTACAAGGACGACCTGCCGGTGGGGCGCTGTGATGTGGTGGTGGAGTTGGACTTTAATGCCTATTCTCGTCAGAAGAAGCCCCAGTATGGGGGCTATGAGGTGCGGCTGATTGATGTGCGCCTGGCAGAGTCTGAGGTGGCGACGATGGTGGCGAACAAGCAGCCGGTGATTGACCGTCGGGCCCAGGGGCCTGACTCAGGGGTGGCGGCGGGGGGGGACCATGGTTTGGTGGTGACCCAATGTCCGACCAATTGGCAGCAGTTACGGCCCTGGTTTCACCAGGCCACCCAGCAGCAGGCTCCCCTGGTGTTGGCCTATGACAATCCTGAACCGGCGGCTCCGGTGGAGGTGTGGAAACAGTTGGTGGGGCTGGCAAAGTATTTGGCCCGCACTGGGACAGAGGTGACCATGGCGCAGCTGATGGCGCAGCTGGGGTTGGGGGAGGGGGCGTTGCAATGTG
>CALHGI010000035.1 GCA_938029995.1 uncultured cyanobacterium
AGAGCACTGTCACTGTCGCGATTGCTCCACCAGTTTTTCTTCTTGAATGCTGATGGGGGCAGGGAGTCATTCAGGACTGCTTCGATTTTAGAAAACGTCAGCGTTGTTATTTTCCCATTGCATGTTTGCAAATGTTCAAACAATGGATAGTATTTGCTACCAGGTTTGACGGTCATGGGGGCAGAAGAGGTGGGGAGACAGGATAATGACGGATGTCAGGAGATGCCCCCAGGGGCCGGGGCTAGGATAGCTGTGGATGGCCAGGGGTCTGGGGAGGACAAAGGGCGGTAGGATGACATCAGTCTCTATAGGAATGCAGAGAAGCCACCATGGTGGGGAAACAACTTTCCTCTTTTTTACAGACTATGGCAGATTGGTTGCCCCATGCAGCCACACCTGAACCAACTGAAAATTTGGTTAATGTGCCCCCAGGGATCGTCAACAGTGTGGGGGAGTTGGTCACCCAGCTATCCATACCTGTTCCCTATCAAGTTACGATCAAAGAAGCTTTGGTTGAAGCATTGCATGACTGGCAGGCCAATCCTGAGTTTGAGAATAATAGTTTGGTCGTCTTAGGCCGGCCGGTGGAAGACATTGTCCCCATTCTCAAGGCCAGTCTCCATGAAGAGTTTCCCGACTGTGACGTTCATTTTTTCCTGGGGGGCTACCAGCGGCCGCCCGATCCCTTAACCTTGCCCCAGCACCTGAAGCGCGAGCTAGAGCCCGCTGATGAGGTCCCCAGCGAAATTGCCACACCGGTCACCCAAACAGATCTCGACAACCATGTGCCCACGGTAATGGTGGTCTCCAGTTTGGAGCAGTGTTTTTTGCGCTGTATTCAAGGTTGGGAGGGCATTGAATATTTGCAAACCCTGAGCACCCAAGACCCGTCACGGTTTTGGGTGTTTGGATGCAACCACTGGGCTTGGGCTTTTTTAGAGCGCGTTTGTCAGGTGAGTGCCTATTTAGAAAATGTGGTGGCACTGCCAGACCTGTCTGGGGCTGAGCTAAAGGAGTGGTTGAGCCCTTTACTGGAGACCCATATAGAAACCCAGTCCGCTGGACCGATCATCCGGGTGGCGGCGGCCAGTGATGGCTACTGGAATAGCCTGGCGAATGCGAGTGGTGGCATTGCCAGTACGGCCGTGCAGGTGTGGCTAAAGTCATTGCAAGTACGGGCGGAGGCGGTGACGGAGGAGGGGGCCGTGGTGGATGGGATGAGTTTGGTTGAACTGTTGCCAGATAAACCCACGGTGCCGGGGCTAATGCCCCTGGAGGCCATGGATCGTTATTTGCTCCATTCCTTGCTCATCCATCGAGAAATGACCCGATCGCATCTGGCCATTAGCCTGGGGGAAGCGGAACGCAGTATCCGTTCTCGATTGCAGGTGCTGCGGCGGGAGGGCATTGTGCGCCAGCGGGGGCGGCGGTTTAGCGTCCATCCCGCCTATTATCCCCGGCTCCATAGTGAACTGGGGAATAACAACTTCTTAATTGGTAAAACCTAGGGGGAAACCATGGCTAGGGGATTGTCAAAGGTAGGGCCAAGAGCCATTAAACCGCCGGTATTGAACGCCACCATGGCCGCTGCTTTGATCGCCCTTTTGACCGTCGGGTCCGCCAGGGCGCAAGAGTCTGAGGCCGCCGCAGAAGCCCTCGATACCCTATTTAAACCCGTTGGGTTTACGGTGGTTTTACAGGCCTGTTTGGCGGGCTTAGTGGCCTATGGTTTGCTATTTGTCATTCGCAGCACTGCCAATGGCCTCTCGGAAAAGGTCCCCCGCCGTTTTCGGCTGATTATTAAACAATCGGTTCCCTTTTTGAAGGGGTTGGTGCTGATTTTTTCCATTGGCTATGTGCTGCCGTTGTTCTTAAACCTGACGGGGTCAAATCTGCTGGCCCTGACCGGTACCATTGCCGTGGCCCTGGGCTTTGCCTTTAAAGACTATGCCAGTTCCATCATTGCTGGGGTGGTGAATCTGTTTGAAGGGCCTTTTCGCATGGGCGATCGGGTGCAAATTGGGGAGCACTATGGCGAAGTGGTGGACTATGGGCTGCGGGGGCTGCTGATTCAAACCCCCGATGACAACGCCGTCACCATTCCCCACAACACCACCTGGACTAATCCCATTTCCAATGCCAACAGCGGTCAGTTGGAAGCCCAGGTGGTGACAGAGTTTTACTTTTCCCACGAGGCCGACATCGAGCTGGCGGTGGAAATCCTGTACCAAGCGGCCTATAGCAGTCGTTTCACCCAGCTGAAGCTGCCGGTCAGGGTGGTGGTTTCAGAGGAAACCTGGGCCACTCACCTTAAGCTGAGGGCCTATCCCATGGATGCTCGGGATGAGTTTGTGTATAAAACGGATTTGATTTTGCGGATCAAAAAAGCCTGTGCGCGGCATCAGCTCCCCTATCCAAGATCCTTGAGTTCGGAAGAGGTTTAACCTAACTTTCCCCTAGGATGCCGCCGCTAAAATCGGCAATGGTTTAACTTACAGCTTGATTGCGGTCCCACAGGCGGTAATCAGCATCAACACGCCGGTTTCGTCCAGGTTAATCGTGTCTGTTTTAATTTGGATTCCGATCACCCCGTCAGCCCCCAGACGCTGGGCACGCGCTTGTAATTCCTTGAGTGCGTCCTGTTGACCCTTTTCAAAAACCCGTTCGTAGGCCCCCGTGCGCCCACCCAAAACATCCCGGATTCCAGCAAAAAAGTCGCGGAGCATGTTACTACCATAAACGACCTCGGCAGTGACAATTCCCATATATTGTTTAATATTTTGCCCTTGAAGTGTGTCGGTAGTTGCTAGAATCATTGATTATCACGTTAGCAGCATCGTCATATTAGGACACAAATTCTAGATAGCGGTTAGGTGCCGCTGATCAGTACAGATTTATTTGATTGCGTTAGGAGACTACATTGATGGCCATCGTTCATCTGCCTACGGTTAGGCCCCTTGGAAAAGGAGCAACTTGGCTCATAGCAGCTGGGATGTTCTGGCTTTTACCGATGGCAACGGCCCATGGGGTGGAGTTTCCTGACGGGCTGCTGGCCCAGGCGATTGCAGAGGAAACGGACGCTGAGTTTCAGCTGAGTGAGCTATCGGATGCCGATAAGGAACGGGTGGGGGAACTGCTGCGGGCCGCGCAGCAGCATGTGGATGATGACAATTATTCGTCTGCGATCGCAGCGTACCAAGATGCCCTCACCATCGATCGTAATAATGCGCGGCTCTATTCTGGCATTGGCTATTTACAGATTTTGAAGGGTGA
>CALHGI010000036.1 GCA_938029995.1 uncultured cyanobacterium
GCGTTGCCCCGTAGCGGCCTCGGGTGAAGAGGGTGACGCCTAGGAGCGTTTCTAGGGTGGCGATCGCATGGCTCACCGCCGATTGCGATAGATCTAACTGCAAGGCGGCGTCACTAAAGGTGCCTGTGTTCGCAATGGCCACCAGGGCCCGCAGTTGGGAAAGTTTAAGTCGGTTGGGATTGCCCTCAGCCATGGAGCACCTGGAGTGTAGATGATGATGCCTAAATCACATCCAAGTTAAAACCTTAAGGCTTCCCCGACGAAAACAATAGGTCCAAATCTGGACAGGATTTATCCTTTGATATTGCCCTAGGGTGCTCAATAAAATCGATTAAATCCATCTATAGCTTTCATATAATCTGTGCAATAGACCGCTTGATTTGCCAGATTTGTCGCCATACACTGGGAAGCTGGGAAATCGCTACCATAGACGCCATGAATTTGATTAGCGTTCGCCCTGAAGGTTTGTATTGTGAGCAAGGCAATTTCTACATTGATCCTTGGCGCTCCGTCGATACGGCGTTGATTACCCACGCCCATTCTGACCATGCCCGCTCCGGTTCGCAGCATTACTACGCCATTGGCAGTTCAGCCGGGATTTTGCGCAAACGTCTGGGCAAAGCGATTGACCTGACGCCCATGGAGTACGGCAATAAGATTAAGCTGGGCAATACTTGGGTTTCTTTTCACTCAGCCGGCCATGTGTTGGGTTCAGCCCAGATTCGAGTGGAGCATAAGGACGAGGTTTGGGGAATTTCTGGTGACTATAAGCGCTGCGCGGACCCCACCTGTGAACCGTTCGAGGTGGTGGAATGTGGCACTTATATTACGGAAGCCACCTTTGGCTTGCCGATCTATCGCTGGCAGTCGGGGCGGGACACCGCTGAACAAATCTATCGCTGGTGGCAAAGTGATTTAGAACGGCCATCGTTATTATTTTGTTATTCCTTTGGCAAAGCCCAGCGAGTGTTGGCGGAGCTGACTCAATTTACCGATAGGACGGTCTATGTGCACGGAGCCGTCCAGGCCCTAACCGAAATTTATCGTGAGGTGGGGGTGGAGATGTTGCCGACGATGCCCACCAGTGCAACTGAAAAATCCTATAAGTTCCAAGGGGACCTGGTGATTGCGCCGCCCTCCGGCCATCGGTCTGCTTGGATGAAGCGGTTTAAACGACCCCAAACGGCCTTTGCCTCTGGGTGGATGGCGGTGCGCGGTGCCCGCCGTCGTCGGGGCTATGAGCGGGGCTTTGTGTTGTCGGACCATGCGGACTGGCCTAGCCTGATCCAGACGGTGAAAGAGACTAAGGCCAAGACAGTCTATGTCACCCATGGACAAAATGATGTGCTATCCCGTTACCTCACGGAATCCCTTGGGATTAATGCCATGCCCTTGGATACCTTGTTTGAAGGTGAGGTGGATAGTTAGTTGGCCTGCTTTGTAGTTTTCTACAAGTGCGATCGCATTTTTCATGGAACAAAATGCAGGCTTTGATTATTGTCGAAAATACTGATCAAAATTACGCTATGAATACCGTTAAATAAGGCCCTCAGTTTTTTGAATCGCCCTATTTAACGCTGTCAACGAACTGCTGATCAACATATTTGGGCCAACCGATGACCGTTAATGCTTTAGCATCAACAGCAGCCATAGATAGTGAACATGAACCATGGGCCCCACATCCAACCAAGCACCTACCGGCAAAATCCTCATTGTTGACGATCACCAGGTCGTCCTAAGCGGCACCATCGGCATTCTGCGTGAGCACTACCCCACCTACGATTTGCTCACCGCCAAAACAGCCCAGGAAGCCCTAGAACAACTCGCCAACCATCACCTCAGTTTGGCAATTCTAGACCTGTCTATTCCTGAGGCCTATCAGCAAGACGCCAAAGTAGAAACCGGTATCGAACTGCTAAGGCAGGTGATGAAACAATACCCCGAGCAAAATATTGCCGTACAGAGCACCTACATTAAGGCCCTGGTCAGGGTGAGGTCAGAAATCGACAGTCACCAGGGCGGCTTCACCATTGTGGACAAGAGCATGTCCAGCCAGGACATTTTTCAGCGCATTGACGGTGCCCTCAAAGGGTTTAGCCATACCCGAGGCATCAAAGCGCTCCAGGCTGGCATCGAACTTAAGCCCGAGTGGCTACAGGTATTAATCTTTGCTTTTCACGAAGGCCTCCAGGACAAGGCCATTGCCCAAGAATTAAACGTTCAACCCAGCACCATTCGTCACTACTGGAACAAACTCTACGACGTTCTAGAAATAGACCCCGAAGTCGACAAAAAAGAAGGCAAAAACCTGCGCAGCCTGACCGAAATCCGAGCCCGTGAGCGGGGGTTGCTGGACTGATGGATGCACCAGGCCGTTGGGACAAACTCCTAGAGAAGTTTAAAACAGGGATGTGGGGGTTAGGAATTGTTGCATCCATTCTAAGTGCGCGTTCGTTAGGTGCTTTTCATGTCCTAGAACTCATGTCCCTGGATCGGCTGCTAGCCCTCAGCACCTACTTATCCGTTGAAACAACC
>CALHGI010000037.1 GCA_938029995.1 uncultured cyanobacterium
GTAAAGGCTAGTTTCGATCACTTGTGTATACACCGTAGCCTTGGCAAGGGGAGGATCTTGCCCAACTGCTTTTTGCCTGGGATTTTATTTATGTGCAATCGCCTAACCACTTGAATCACCGCCCCACCCAGAATCAGTGGCAGAGCCACAGCCCCATTCACCAGACAGAGCCTGGGAACCAGACACCAGCAACCAAGCCAGGATTTACTCTAACCCCATTGGTAGGTGGGCCATGCCCACCCTACCAAGACTTAACCTCAATATTAAGCATCTCCACCCAATCATCAGGATTCTCAGACACCAAACTCATCAACTCCAACGGTTGCTCCGGCTGCATCGAAATACTAAACCCCTTCGGATTCTCAATAAACGCCGCCACCTCATTCACCGCATCCGTCGCCACCCCATTATCCGCCGACAAAAAGAACTGACTAGCCTGGGTGAGCTGAGTCGTCATCTGGGCCTTCAGCTGATCCACCGTGACCCCTTCCTCAGCCGCCATCGCCGCCAAAAACTTCTCAGCAAACGAATTATCCTGGTAGGTAATCTCAAACCCATGAAAAACCGTATCCATGGCATCAGGAGACATGGACTTCGCCTCAATGTCCTCAAGATCAACATTACCCAGCTTCATGTTGATGTTCAAATCCCCCACCTGATCAGCACTGACCGTAAAGGTATCAATACTCATCTCTCGCTTCGTAGGGTTGTACCGATACTTCGTATCAATATCAAACTTTAGCTCACTGTCGTAGCCCACATCTTGCAAAAATTCAGCCATCTCCAACTGTTCCGGCTGCTTCAAATCCACCACCAGCCCCTGTACCGACGCATCAAATACCGTCGGCATATCCGACTTTTCATCAATCTCACGAATAATCACCTGGTCAATGGTGATCTCAGCCGGATCATCCTTAGACGTGATGGTAATATCTTTTACATGGACATCCTGACCCAACGGTTTATAGCTAATATCCTTATACTCAACCGCCAGATTATCTTCTTCGATTTCACTAATCAGCGTGTAGACCTTGGCCTCAGCCACTTTTGTACCGTAGATATTGGCACCTAAATATAGGCCAACAGAAACAACACCGACACCCAGTCCGGCAATGGCTAACTTTTTCATAGGGCAAGATTACTGTTTGATTATCGTTAGCTACAGCAGTAAATCCAGCTTTTCCTAAAAAATAATAGTTCAAAGTCTCCCTAACGGAGATGGGCCACGGTATACACACATCTAGACTGTGGAACAGGAACGTGGCGCTAGACTGTGCGCCTGTTCTGTACACCGTGGCCCCAGGGCGAAAGCCATTGGGCCGGGGGCCTAACTCCAGTCCGCCTTCTTAGTCCAGGTGGCCTTGTATAGCATCTCCGTCTGATGAATCTCGCGGGTTTTTTCCATCAGCTCATCTTCCGTCAAGGACCAATTAGCCAAGGCCCGATCCAAATCCTGCCGAATATCCTTTGCCCCTGGAAAGCCGTCATAGCGAATCCGCAGCCGGGCCAGCTCAATTAAATTAAAATCTGTCGCTTCACCATTGAGCAGCCCCGTCACCGCCTCACGGTCTTTCTTATACTGCGGATGGGTCAGTTCCTTTTTATCTGCCATGGTGTCTGAATCTAATCATTTATCGGTAAGGCCAATAGTAACCTAAGCCAAATTCTAAATTAACCGCTCATACGCAAGCCAACCCATCCTTCCCTCCTGGGAGGGGCAACGGGGTGGGTTGACCACTAGCGCCGACGATCGAGACCCACCCCGGCCTTCGGCCACCCCTCCCAAGAGGGGAATTTCCTTTTCGTCATACATGTTTCACCTGAATAGAATCTTTCCCACCCTTTATAAAACCTTTAGTCCTTCGCTAGGCTAGACATAGCAACCCCCACCGGCTGAAGATTTATTCCCCTTTCCCACCATGACAATTACCCAAAAACTGCAGCAGCTTCAGTCGATTTTTCAAGCCATGGACCGTGCCTTAATCGCCTACTCTGGCGGCATTGACAGCACCCTAGTGGCCAAGATCGCCCACGATGTTTTGGGGCATAAAGCCCTGGCCGTCACCGCTGAATCGCCATCGCTGATGTTAGAAGACTTG
The DNA here is from genome assembly GCA_938029995.1 of uncultured cyanobacterium. Lineage (GTDB taxonomy): Bacteria > Cyanobacteriota > Cyanobacteriia > Phormidesmidales > Phormidesmidaceae > Leptothoe. The sequence goes on from CALHGI010000037.1 coordinate 2,100, forward strand.
GATGCGGCGAAAAGTCAGGCTGAGTTTATGGGCCTGGCCCACCGCATCGTCCACACCCATGAGATGGACAACCCCAGCTACACCAGCAACCCCACCAACCGCTGCTACTTTTGTAAAAGCGAACTCCACGATACCCTGAAGCCCTTGGCCGCCGCCGAGGGCTATCCCTATGTGGTGGATGGTCTGAATGCCGATGACTTGCAGGACTATCGCCCCGGCATCCAGGCGGCGAAGGAGCGAGGAGTGCGCTCCCCCCTGGCGGAAGTGGGCCTGAGCAAGCTGGAAGTGCGGGAAATGTCGAAGTATTTGGGGCTGCCCTGGTGGGATAAGCCCTCGCAACCCTGTTTGAGTTCACGGTTTCCCTATGGCGAACTGATCACCCCAGAAAAGCTGCACCGAGTGGGGCAATGTGAGCGCTACTTGCGGCAGCTAGGGGTGCGTGACCTGCGGGTGCGTTCCGATGGTGAAACGGCCCGCATTGAGCTGCCGCCAGGGGACATTAAGCAGTTTATGGCAGCGGTGGATTTGGAGTCTTTGGTGGCGGCTTTCCAGGACTATGGGTTTACCTATGTGAGCCTGGATTTGGAAGGCTATAGCAGCGGCAAATTAAACCGCGTTTTGGAAAAGACTGGGGTTTAGGCCCCGTGGGGCAACGACGGATATCAAAAAAAAATCCTCGGCTGATGCCAGCCGAGGATTGCTCATTCATTGTTTAACCAGCAAGGTTGCTCGCCCTAGGCGGCAACTCCTTGGCGTTCCTTGGCTTCTTTGATCACTTCTTCGGCCACATTTCTGGGGCAAGGGGCGTAATGGTCAAAGGTCATGGAGAACTGGCCGCGACCGGAGGTCATGGTACGCAGGTCGCCAATGTAGCCAAACATTTCACTTAGGGGAACGTCGGCCTTGATGCGGACACCGGTGGGACCAGGTTCCTGCGATTTGATCATGCCGCGACGACGGTTGAGGTCGCCGATAACGTCGCCCACGTAGTCTTCGGGGGCAAAGGCGTCTACGGCCATAATCGGTTCCAGAATTTGGGGACCCGCTTTGACAAAGGACTGACGGTAGCCAGCCTTGGCGGCGATTTCAAATGCGATCGCACTGGAGTCAACCGGGTGGAAACCACCATCCGTCAGGGTGACCTTCATGTCTACCACAGGGAATCCGGCCAGCATGCCTTTTTCCATACAGGACGCAAAGCCCTTCTCAACCGCAGGCCAAAATTCACGGGGGACATTACCACCGGTCACCTTGGACTCAAAGGTAAAGCCTTCACCCACTTCATTCGGTTCGAGGATGTACTCAATCTTACCGAACTGACCAGAACCACCGGACTGCTTCTTGTGGGTGTAGCTATCGGTGAGCACCTTAGTGATGGACTCGCGATAGGCCACCTGGGGTTTGCCCACTTCCACTTCAATGCCGTGGGTCCGCTTCAGAATATCCACCTTAATATCCAGGTGCAATTCGCCCATTCCCTTCAGAATGACCTCGCCACTTTCCTGGTCGGTTTCCACCTGGAAGGAGGGATCTTCTTGGACCATTTTGCCTAGGGCAATACCCATCTTCTCAGAGCCGCCCTTATCCTTCGCTTCAATGGCGATGGAAATCACCGGATCGGGGAAGACCATGGGCTCCAGCGTGGCTGGCTTTTTCGGATCACAAAGGGTGTGACCGGTTTGGACGGTTTTCATCCCCAGCAGGGCAACAATGTCACCGGCCTGGGCGGTGTCCATTTCCTGACGATCGTCCGCATGCATTTCTACAATGCGGCTCACCCGTTCAGTTTTACCCGTAGCCGTATTGAGGATGGTGTCCCCCTTCTTGAGGGTACCGGAGTAAACCCGAGTAAAGGTGAGGGCACCATAGCGGTCGTCCATAATTTTGAACGCCAGGGCGCGCAGGGGATAGTCAGGATTAACTTCGGCTAGGCCACCGGTTTCGTTACCTTCAATATCCACCTCGGGCTGGGGCTTCACCTCCGTGGGGCTAGGCAAGTAGTCCACAACGGCGTCTAGCACCAGCTGCACACCCTTGTTCTTAAAGGAAGAACCGCAGTAGGTGGGGAAGAAGGCCAGGTCGCGAGTACCCTTACGGATGCACTTTTTCAGCTCGTCAATGGAAACGTCCTCACCTTCGAGGTATTTTTCCATGACCGTGTCATCTTGCTCAACGGCCAGCTCAATGAGCTTTTCACGCCATTCAGCCACGTCATCAACCATATCCTCAGGGATATCCTTGATTTCATAGTTCATGGGTTCGCCGGACTCATCCCAAACCCAAGCTTTCTCGGTCAGCAGGTCAACCACACCGACAAAGTCATTCTCAATACCGATGGGTAGCACCATCACCAACGGCGTGGCGGCCAGCACATCATTGACCTGCTTCACCACGCGGTAGAAGTCAGCTCCGGTACGGTCTAGCTTATTGACATAGATAATGCGCGCTACTTCAGAGTCGTTAGCGTAGCGCCAGTTGGTTTCGGACTGGGGCTCAACGCCACCAGAGCCACAGAATACGCCAACACCGCCATCGAGTACTTTCAGAGAACGATAGACTTCGATCGTGAAGTCAACGTGTCCGGGTGTATCGATGATAT
>CALHGI010000038.1 GCA_938029995.1 uncultured cyanobacterium
CAATGCATTAATACCCTAGGCCATGGGCAAGCCCAGGCAGGGTTATTATTTGCCGCCATTGATTTTGACCATGGGCTGATTCTCCGTAAAATCCATGAAACATACCCACAGATTGAACTGGTGGGATGTACCACGGATGGAGAAATGTCATCCATGCTGGGCTTTCGCCAGGACTCTTTATCGTTAATAGTATTTGCCTCAGACAGTATTGCCATACGGGCTGGATTGGGGCGAGAGGTTCAAGCAGCCCCCGTCTTAGCCGCTAAACAGGCCATTGAGCAAGCGACTAAAGGGAGCGACGATGCTCCGAAGCTATGTATTACTTTACCCGCTAGTTACAATGCCCCTGGAGAAACAACCAACGGCGAGCTGATTCTGGAGGGGCTGAATCAAGCCCTAGGGGGAGCGGTTCCCGTTATCGGTGGGCTGGCGGGTGATCAGTGGCGTTTTGAGGGTAGCTTTCAGTTTTTTAACACCCAGGTCCTGACCGACTCGCTACCTGTTCTTACGTTTTCAGGCGATCTTTTGCTCTCTTACAATACGGGTTGTGGCTTGCAAACCATTGGACCGAAGGGCATTGTGACAAAGTCTACCAACCAAGTCCTATATGAGATTGACGGACAATCTGCAATGGACTTTTATCGTCAATATTTAGGCGATCGTCCCCCTAACCCAGAATGTCCTTTAGCAGTATATGAAGATAATAGTGAACGCTATTACATTCGTAACCCCAATCTCCATGATGACGAAACCGGTAGCATTACATTTTTAGGCAATGTACCCCAAGGGGCAGTGGTGCAGCTGACGGAGGTTAATCGAAATCAGCTGGTTTCGGCTACAGAGAAATCTATGCAAACGGCGATCAGTGCATATCCTGGCACATCACCTGATGCGGCTTTGCTATTTTCCTGTTGTTGTCGCCGTTGGCTACTGGGCACCCGGTCTCAAGAGGAGTATCAACGGGTCAGTAATCTTTTGCCAGAGGGGGTTGCGATCGCAGGTTTCTACACCTATGGAGAGTTTTCACCGATTTCATCCAAATCCATGAATTATTTTCACCAAGAAACATTTGTTACCTTGCTGATGGGTGTGGGTTAATCAGTCATGGAGTTAAAGGATGAAGCTCAGTCAACCATCAAGGCCTTAAGAAAACAGGTTCGAATCCTAGAGAAGCGCCTAGAACGTTCTGAAGCCGATAGACAACAGCTTGAAAATGCCAATGAGCAACGGGAAGCTTTCCTGAAAGCCCTTGTGCGCGAATTGGAAAAATCGAAGCAGGCCTTAGAACAAAAAAGTACTGAACTCATCGCCACCCTAGAAACAGTTAATGCCCTACAAATTAAACTGATTGAGTCAGAAAAAATATCTGCCCTAGGGGTTTTAGTGGCTGGCATTGCCCATGAGATTAATAACCCAGTTAATTTTATCTATGGCAACCTAGAACCGGCCGTAGCCTATATCAACGATTTAACGCGATTGCTTCAGTGCTATGAACAACACTACCCAACAGCCCCCCCTCAGATTCAATCGATCCAACAGGACATCGATCTTGACTTTATAAAACAAGACTTACCTGAGCTTCTTGGTTCTATGCAAAGCGGTGCAGAGCGGATCTGTTCAATTGTTAAATCACTTCGAACGTTTTCACGATTGGATGAAGCAGACTTTAAATCCGTAGATATTCATCAGGGCATTGATAGCACCCTAATGCTACTAGAGCATCGGATAAAGTCTCATCCCGACGACGATACAATCACCATTATCAAATCTTACCAATCTCTGCCGCCCGTAGAATGCTTTGCCGGGGCATTAAATCAAGTTTTCATGCATATCTTAAGCAATGCAATTGATGCTGTCGAGCTAATTAAAAAAGACGAGGCAGGCAGGTCTGAGTCTCCTAAAACCATCAAAATCTCCACGTTCCAACCTAACAAACGTGTTATCTCTATTTCAATTGAGAACAATGGACCAGCCATTTTGCCAGAGATCAAGGGCAAAGTATTTGATCCATTTTTTACGACAAAACCCGTTGGTCAAGGGACAGGGCTAGGGCTATCAGTCAGCTATCAGGTCATTGTTAATCAACACGGCGGCACCTTGACCTGTGAGACGACGTCCGAACAAGGCACGAATTTTATAATTACATTGCCCTTGCAGGGAAACACTGCGGATATGCCCGAAGCTTGGGACTAAAGCCCCTGCGCTGCAAAGAACGCAGGGGCACCCCCCTAGGCACAGCTGAAAAACTTACACCACAGCCTGAACGGATGGACGTCCCTCGCGGATCATCCATTACTTAAGACTTACTTAAAAAGTCAATACCTTAGGGTTCCCAAACTTTAAGATAAAGTGTTAGAATTACAGTTGGTAAGTTTTCGGTAGAGAAATTAGCTTTGTTGGGATTTCGATTTCAGTACAGGAATATCTCCGTTTAACTCGCTACGTCGTTTTGATTAAGGGGATTTCCTCATGTCTATTTATGTGGGCAATTTGTCCTATGATGTCACACGCGAAGATGTAGAAGCTGTCTTTGCTGAGTATGGTCGCGTTGGTCGCGTTAGTTTGCCAATGGATCGTGAAACTGGTCGTCCTCGCGGATTTGCATTCGTCGAGATGTCTTCCAAAGATGATGAAGCAAAAGCCATTGAAGCCCTGAACGGTGCTGAGTGGATGGGTCGTGAAATGAAAGTCAATGAAGCTAAGCCTCGCACTGCTCCTGCAGGCGGTGGTAACTACAGCCGTAATTCTTTCTAAATTTGCGATCGCTAACTAAGTTCAACTTTGGTTAGTCTTGTGATGCGAGTGGTTCGTTGAACCACTCGTTTTTTATGGCATGCTCCCCAGCTATGTACGCCCAATTTTCAACAGTCCCAGTCCAACAGTTTCACCAGCCGATCGGGCATCAAACCATGGGCACATCGGCCTGATGCCACATATACAACGCTAGATAAGACCGATACGGCGCAAACCGAGCAGCGGTGCGGATTGTTTTTCGACGGCGACTTGTTAATCGTTCAAGATTTTTTCGCGCCGTAGTATCTCCATCGGGCCAAATATCTGGATCACCAAAGTAAAAGATTCCCATCATATCGGCGGTCCACTGACCCACCCCCCAAATCGTGGTTAAACAGCGGGTGCGTTCATCATGCTCCAGGTCCCTCAACATATCCTCATTGAGCTGATTAGCCCGGCTTGCCAGGGCAATTGCCCCCATGGCTTTTACTTTCGCACCCGACAAACCACACCCCCGTAATGTATCGGGGGAGACTTTCGCTAAGTAATCCATCAGGGGCCGATCGGCGGCACTATCCACCACACGTCCCCAGATTGATGCGGCGGCTTTAACCGATAGTTGTTGCCCGGCCACCGCCCGACACAGACGTTCTGGGAATGGGGTCTCTTGGCGAGGGGTAAGTTCTAGGGGTGGGGTATTTGAAATCGCATTCGCCAGCTCTACACTAATCTCCCGAGCAATCTCCACAAACCTGGCATGAATAACCTGGGACATCGTGTATTATTCCCCCTGCAGGGGCAGCAAAACGATAAAACAAGTACGCCCTGGCCCTGATTCCATCAGGAAACTACCCCCATGGCGGTTTTCAACAATCCGGCGTACCACGTCCAGCCCCAGGCCAGATCCCTTACCCATGGGCTTAGTGGTAAAAAATGGTTCCGTCAGTCGATTTTGGATATCCTCTGGAATACCGGGGCCATTGTCTTCTACTTCCACCCTAAGAAAGCCATTTTTCTCGCAAGTACGAATAATAATCTGCTTCCCGCCCTCCCCAGGCTG
>CALHGI010000039.1 GCA_938029995.1 uncultured cyanobacterium
GTGCGGGACACATCAGACCGATAAAAGCGATCAAATATATGGGGCAGATCTTTTTCAAGAAACCCTTCACCGCAGTCAAAGATATCCAACTGCAACCCCGGTGTGGTCTCTTGATCATTCCATTGGATATGGGCATGGATCGTCTGACCACGGGGGCTGTACTTTAGGGCGTTGTCCAGTAAATTCAGCACCATGCGATAGATCAGGCCGCTATTGATGGTTGCGATCGCACTGTCAGGGCCTTGATAATCCAGAATTTTGTCCTGGGGTTTCGCCTGGGGTTCCAGGCTTTGCCACGCCTGGTAAAGCAGCGTGACCAAATCGGTGTCTTCTAAGCGCTGGGGTTGTTGCTGTTCCAAATGATTGAGACTGAGCATATCGTCCACCAGGGCCGTCAGGCGGGCCACCTCCCCCAGCAGCCGATCGGCCCAATTAACCAGGGTTGGATCGATGCGATTGCGCAGGGTTTCACCCACCAACCGAATCGACGTGAGGGGCGTTTTTAATTCATGGGCCACATCCGAAGTCCAGCGATCGCGCTGCTGGATTAGCAGCACCTCCTGCTGACGATTCTCCAAAAACACCCCAACATTGCCCTGGGTCAAGGGAATACCGTGCCCCCGCAGGGGATAGGCCGGGCGTTCTAAAACATTGGCGGGATCGGGGGAAATCGACCGAAAAGTCCACTCTTTTTTACAGACGGTTTGGGTGGTGCGGGTTTGCTCCACCAGCTGATCTAGCTCATAGGACCGGGCAATGGCCAACAACAGTTTGGGCGGCGTATGCACATCCGCCTGTTCAATGCCCAACAGCTGCCTGGCCTTGGTGTTGCACCACAGCAAACAGTTTTCTTGATCAACCTTTAAATATCCCAAGGGTGAATACTGCAGCATCCGATTAAGCTCATCCACCTCGGCCTGCAACTCCTTGACCGCCATGGTCTGATTCGCAATGGCACTGGCAATCTGAGATTCATAGGAAAAGGATTGGGCTTCAGGCTGGATACTAATGCGCTCAAACAGCGCCTTACGCCTTGCGCCGGACCGTTGCTGGGCAAACAAGAAGAATAAAAATCCTATGGATAACCCGACTAGGAAAGAGAGCACGGCATGCTGCATTAACTGCCCCCAGAATACCCTAGGGATGTCAGGCGAGGCTGCGAAACCAGGGCTGGACCCCAGCATTAAAAAAGGTCCCCTCCTAGGAAGGGACCCAATTGGATAGATTCAAATGTCCCCTTAGCAGGGAAAGGGGTTAGCGCACCTGAGCGCCGCGATACTTAAGACCGCTAACGAAGCCCTGGGCTTTGCCCACAGCTTTTTTCATCCGATAGGATGCACCGCGATAACAAACGACATCGCCGTCTTCAACAGCGACATTACGAGCGGGTGCATTGTACTTGACGCCACGATAGGACAGTTGCATGGATTTCGCCTCCTTAAATTAGACGTAGAGAGTTAAGATGAGGCGCGTTCCTTCGGTCTGATAGGTTCACTATCTTTCCTACTTCCGTTCCCAACTGGACCAACAACAACGGGTAGATGCGATTAATCCGGAGAGGAATGAACGTTTCGTTTCTGTATTCAAATATACAGAAACTAAGATCGGATTGTCAATGAACTTTTATTTCTTTTTGGAACTTTAAGCGGATTGGCCTATGGCTATGGGTTCGAGTGCCTTCTCTGCTGCCCCATCTGGGTGGACCTTGCCGCTTTTGTCGGGTCTAGCCCCCAGTTTCAATCTAAGGGTCCCGATCGAATGGTCCCAATTTATATAGATTAGTCTCACCCCCCTATAGACTTCCCCATGCATCAAACGATTCCGCCTGAGCGCTTTTATCCCTATTTGACCTGGCAAGATGTGGACCAGATGGCCGATAAGGACCAAGTGGTTATTGTGCAGCCGGTGGGGGCCATTGAGCAGCATGGGCCCCATTTGCCCCTGGCGGTGGATACGGCCCTGGGTATGGCGATTATTGGGCGGGCACTGGAGCAGTTAGATGCCTCGGTGCCAGTCTATTGTTTGCCCCCCCTGTGCTATGGCAAATCCAATGAGCATTGGGGGTTTCCCGGTACGGTAACCCTGTCCGCATCGACGTTGATGGCGGTGCTGACGGATGTGGCGGATAGTATCTATCGGGCGGGGTTTCGTAAGCTGGTGTTGCTGAACTCCCATGGGGGACAGCCCCAGGTGCTGGATATTGTGGCCCGCGATGTGCACCAGCGTCAGCCTGATTTTTGGGTATTTCCCCAGTTTGTTTGGCGGGTGCCCCATCAGGTGGGGGATTTGCTGAGTCCCAGGGAGCGGCAGCAGGGCATTCATGCGGGGGATGCTGAAACCAGCCTGATGTTGTCGATTTTGCCGGATCAGGTTCGGATGGATCGGGCCGTCACCGAGTATCCCCCCGAACAAATGCCGGACAGTCTGCTGAGTTTGGAGGGGGCGTTGCCCTTTAGCTGGACCACCCGTGATATTTCCAAAAGTGGCGTTGTGGGGGATGCCACCGTAGCGACGGCGGAAAAAGGGCAGCAAATTTTGACCCAGGTGGCGGCGGGTTGGGTAACGGTTTTGGAAGAAATTTATCGGTTCGATCCACCTCGGCGCTGGGACGATTAACCAAGGGGCAGAATAGGGGACGCCGCTCTTATACCTTGTTCAACCTTGAGGAGCTTCTATGCTGACTGACAAAAAGCCCGTCATTAATCAAAGTGCTGCCCCCTCGGACCATGGGGAACCTCAGCCAAATGCCAAGACCTTAGCGGTGGACATTGGCGGCAGCGGCACTAAAGTGATTTTGCTGGATGGGGCGGGGCAACCCCTGGGGGAACGGGCCCGGGTAAAGACGCCGTCACCGGCCACCCCTGGGGCGGTGATGGATGCGATCTCAAAACTGG
>CALHGI010000040.1 GCA_938029995.1 uncultured cyanobacterium
TGTCATTCAGGCGAGTATCGATGATGCTAGCGATACCAACATAGCTGAATTTGTTGACGGCTGTGATGCTGTGGCATCTTGTCTGGGGCACAACTTGACGTTCAAGGGGATGTTTGGACATCCGCGTAAGCTAGTCACTGATGCTACACGGCGTTTATGTGATGCTGTACGGGCACAGCAATTAGAACGACCCACTAAGTTTGTGTTGATGAATACGGCAGGCAATTCAAACCGTGATGTTGTCGAACCCATTTTGTTTGCTCAACAGTGCGTTCTTGGGCTTCTGCGTGTCGCTATCCCTCCACATGTCGATAATGAGGCGGCGGCAGACTATCTCCGATCCATGGTCGGCCAACATGACAAGGCGATCGAATGGACCGCTGTCCGCCCTGATACGCTGATTGATGAATTCGCTGTCAGCAAATACAGTGTATTTCCTTCACCGACACGCAGCGCCATCTTTAATGCGGGCGAAACCAGCAGAATCAATGTAGCTGACTTTATGGCTAAACTTATTTCGGACGATGATTGTTGGACGCAATGGAAAGGTCAAATGCCTGTAATTTACAACGTGACCTAGCAATGGGGTGTGCCGGAGCCTTGTTCGGGTGTCGGTTTAGAACTCCACAGCAACTGCTCGGTGCCCGGTGAACCGGGACGTTATGTTGCCAGGGCACATTCCATGGGGATTTGTTGGCGTAATGTGACGCCACGGTTACCCTCGGCGAATAATAGAAATCTTATCAGCATCCACCAAAAATATGATGACGCGTTTGCACAAAAGGAAAACTCACCATGGCGGAGATTAAGAGTGGTCAATGCGTTTGTGGAGAGGTTTCTTACACCGTGGTTGGGGAACCCATGCGAGTAACGATATGCCATTGCAATTGGTGCCAACGTCGTACCGGCTCAGCGTTTGGCATAGAAGTCGTGTTTGAGGCCAACCAAATCAAAATTAATGATGACTCAATTACGCGCTACAGGCATTACTCTGATGAGTCGGGGCGATGGTTAGATCAACATTTTTGTGCTGAGTGTGGTTCCAACATAGGTTTTACCCTTGAAGCGGTGCCGGGAATTCGGACCATTGCTGCTGGAACATTTGATGACCAGTCATGGTTGCAAGCAGACAGGTATAGACCGCGCCATGTGTTCACGAGATCAGCTCAACATTGGTCAGATATCCCCCATGGGGTTGAAAAATTTGAAACACACTTCCGTTAATTTTTAAGGAGTCGAAAGAATGTCTAGGCGTCCGATCAATTTAGACAAAAAGTTATCCACTTTTACCGAGCACTGGAGCCCTAAATCCGTAGCTTCATTCAACGGCCATGACATTATGGTAGTGAAAGTTCAAGGAGAATTTAACTGGCACAAACATGATGATACTGATGATTTTTTCCTAGTTCTCTCAGGCGAACTGACAATTCATTTTCGGGATGAAAATTTAGTTCTGGGGCCTGGGGAAATGTATGTAATTCCCAAAGGTGTAGAGCACTGTACATCCGCCAAGGAAGAAACGAAACTGCTCCTCATAGAGCCGGTCGGAACTCCCAATACTGGCGATGTCAGTACCGCTGCAGTGGTGGAAAGGATCTAATTTCTGCTGAAGATAAACAACTGCCTTTTTCGAGTCGAACATAACAATTTTCGCCGTTGCTGATTTAGAGGATGAATCGATCTGTAAACCTGGCTAATAGCCGGATTGAGATTAGTAAAATCATCCCGAGGATCAGCAACGCCCAATTTGCTACTGTGCTAAGCGTTATGGCCAATGTGGCTAGACCGGCTGATTGCTAAGGACGTTATCTCAATGGAATCTAAAGGCAGGCTAATTTTGTTTTGCGGGAAAATGGGCGCCGGTAAAACGACTCTTTCAACATCTGTAGCCGCTGACTCTAATGCTGTATTGGTTTCAGAGGATGAATGGCTTTCGGCCCATTATCCGGGGAAAATTCATTCATTCGAAGACTATCTCATCTTTTCAAAGCAAATCAAGCCATTCGTTAAAAAACACATCCAACGCATCCTGGCGGCAGGTACTACCATTGTGATGGATTTCCCTGCAAACACAATTAAGCAAAGACAGTGGCTGCTTAGCCTGTGTAATGAAATTGGTGCTGACCATCAATTGATCTATATCAACGTCAGTGATGACCTATGTTTAAGCCACATATCTAAGCGCCGTGAGCAGCAGCCTGAGCGGGCACAGTTTGATCGGCCAGAGGTGTTTTATGAGGTTACAAAATACTTTGAAGCACCTTCTGAAAATGAAGGGTTGAATATTGTTGAGAGAACGTCGATATGATAATAATGTGCATCTGAACCATGCCTATTCTGACGGGTTATGTCGATCCTTAGGAGCTGTTAAGAAACTACTTCACGGTTTAAGCCTGAAAGGCTTGTTAAGCCATGATTTAAATGAATAAGGCCATGACCTTAATTTTTAACAAGCCCTTAGCCATGAAAGGGAGGAATATATATTTTCGGATAGAAGATTTCTAGCTGCACTGGAAGTTGTTGCCAGCTTCCTTGTCTTGAGGGGCCTCTGTGCTGGCCTAGATATAGTCTTCTTTATTCAGCCCTGCACTGCTCAACACGTAATGTTGTTGCGCTGGTTGCGCTGGTTGTTATGCGATCAGAGAAATTCATACTATGGAAGTTACAGCAAAACTGACTGCCTCAAATCGTGAACAGTGGCGATCATGGCTCACAGAAAATTATGATACGGCTACCGAGATTTGGCTGATCTCAGATGATCGTCCTGAAAACCCCACCGTTCCTTACCTGGATTCCGTTGAGGAGGCAATCTGCTTTGGCTGGATTGACGGCATCGCGAAGCGCATCTCCGAGTTTCAGAAAGCTCAACGCTTCACCCCACGACGACCGCGCAGCAACTGGACTGAATTGAACAAGGAGCGTGCTCGTCGACTGATCAAGCTGGGATTGATGACTGATGCTGGCAAACGCAACCTACCCGATTTAGGAAAACCGTTCAATATTGCAGATGATATTGTTGCGGCTATCAGGGCTACCCCCGGCGCACAAACTAATTTTGAAGGTTTTCACAGCTTGTACATCCGTGTCAGAATTGGCTACATCGAAGAAATGCGAAAACGCCCTGAGGAGTTTGACCGTAGACTGCGCAATTTCTTGGCTAAGACCTCAGCGGGCAAGATGTTCGGCAACTGGAATGATGATGGTAGACTAATTTAGCTTATTTCCTGTGCACTACATAACAACGGGTTGCCTCGTAGAGATGACAGGCCGCTCTCCTGACTATTTGCAACCGCAACAGCAGCTTTGATAGTGAGGCCTGTGGATGGAATACAACCTTAATCAAATTCATGGAGAGTGCGGATGGCATGAGCAGGCCATTCTAAAAAGTAAAATCTGTGGGTGCTTTGACTGTCAGAAAATGTTTCCGGCTAGTGAAATTTGTGATTGGATAGATGAGCCTGGGGATTGCCCCAGGGGGTCAGGACGAACGGCTCTTTGCCCCAAGTGTGGGATTGATACTGTGTTGCCGGAAAGTGAACTATATGAACTCACACCGGATCTCCTAGCGGCGATGCATAACGCATGGTGTTAAAGGCCTGGTTTGATGATTCGGTATATATGCCAAAACCTTTTAGGAATATTGTTTTGGTTGCATCTATGGAAAAGGATAGTTGTGGTAGCAGCTTAGGGATAGCGGTTAAATAACTGCCAATTTAACCGGACTTTGGCTCCGCTCAGTTCTCGATTGCTGGCTTGGAAGACAATGTGCTCCGGTGTTATGAAGAGTTTGTTTTTATGGCAGAGGATGGGGACCATGGGGCGGATTTTCCGTTGGATGAAGGCTGTCCCGTGTGTCCCTCGCTTGAAGCAGCGGTCGATCGTCTTACTGACCCATGGTATGGCTGACATTGATGGGATGGATTGGGTGTTAATGCGGGCTAGAATTGACATGATTTTGTTGCGATCGCAAACACAGCAAGCAAGTAGCTAACCGCCACCACCCCTAAGATGGGGGCGACTGCTGCCCTGGGAAAACGCTTCATCTTGGGTGGATGGCCCTTTATTCATGGCCCTTCATCCATAGATGGGTTTGAGCCGTTGCTGATTTCGAGGATGAATCGATCTGTAAACCTGGCTAATAGCCGGATTGAGACTAGTAAAATCATCCCGAGGATCAGCAACGCCAGGTTTGATATATGGGGTGAATAATGAAGAGAATAATCGTAAAATCATTAGTCTTACTTGTGTTGACAGTGGCAGGCTTTATGATGGCCGTAAATCTAGAAGCATCCGAAGGAAATCTGCAGTCTGAATCCCAATGGCAGTCACCTTCCGCAGAAATCCGTGAGGTAATGCATGCCCAGCAGTTCCCTTGGGTATGGACTGCGCCCAATGGCGAGTATATGCTGCTCGCCGATCCTGTTCTCTATCCACCCCTGTCCGAACTGGCGGCACCCATGCATAAGCTGGCGGGTATTCGGGTCAATCCCACGATCAATGGCCACTATGGTCGCCATGGCTCCACCTCCCTGCGACTGGTGCGGGTGGAGGGAGGTGTAACGTCACAGCTAGCGCTGCCTGACGATGTAGAAATTTTGGGCGTGAGATGGACGGCCGATGGCCAACGATTTGCCCTCATCGTCAGCCACGGTGATCACATTGGCCTATGGCTGGGCTCGGTGCAGGGCCATGTGGAAAAGATCGAAGGGATAGCGCTTAACCCATTGTTGGGGAGTTCCGTTAGCTGGCTACCGGATCAGCAGCGGCTGTTGGTGCGCCGCATTCCCCAACGGGGGCCATTGCCTGCACCGCCGAC
>CALHGI010000041.1 GCA_938029995.1 uncultured cyanobacterium
GACTAGTAAAATCATCCCGAGGATCAGCAACGCCCAATGCAGCAGATCCCCATATCTGACCATTGGAACCCAATCCACGATCGTGTCAGATTTAGATAAAAACCATTGACTCGTCAGATGTCTCGTCATATATATTGAATACAGTGACTGGCCATAGCTTCCCCAGTAGCTAAGGCTAAGGACACCGCCCATACTACGCCCTATTTTCCTACGGAGAACGTCCATGGCTGAGTCTCAACCAGCAGGGCAATTTTATGATGCCTTTATTTCCTATGGACGAGCTGATAGCCAAACGTTTTCAGCTGCCCTCAGTCAGTATTTTGTTGAGCAAGGATATCGGATTTGGTTGGACACCAACGATATTCCCCTGGGTGTAGATTTTCAAAATCAGATTAATGATGGCATTATCCGTGCACACAATTTCCTGTTTCTGATTTCTCCCCATTCTATTAATTCAGACTATTGTTTGCGAGAAATCGAACAGGCATTACGCTTTAATAAGCGCATCATTCCCATATTGCATGTTGAGGAAATTGATCAAGCTACCTGGCAAAAGCGTAATCCAGCTAAAACTGAGGTTGATTGGGAACAAGCTAAGGCCGCTGGCAAGCATTCTTGTTTTGACAATATGCACCCAGCCATTAGCAAAATTAACTGGGTATATTGCCGGGAAGGGCAGGATGATATAGAAGCTGGTTTTGAAAATTTAAAAAGTATCTTTGAGCGCCATCAAGACTATGTTTTTCAACATACTGTCCTTCTGAATAAGGCCCTTGAATGGCAACGTTTACAAAGGCAGTCCCGCTACCTATTAATTCAATCGGAGCGTCAGCAGGCAGAAGTATGGCTCAAGACAAAATTTGCCCCTGAACAGCCCCCCTGCGTGCCAACGGATTTACACTGTGAGCTGATCACAGAAAGCATGCAGAATGCAAATAATCTCAGAACACATACGTTTTTAGCCCATGCTGATGTTGATCGAGCTAAAACCGAGCAAATTCGCCGTAGCCTGTTACGGGAAGGGATTACGGTGTGGACTAGCCGCACTGATATTAAAACCGGTTCCAGCTTTCAGCAAGAAATTAATTATGGCATCGAAAAGGCTGACAACCTGATTTATCTAATTTCTCCCCACGCCATCGAGTCGGCCTACTGTCAACAGGAAGTCAACTATGCCCTCAGCCTCAATAAGCGGGTTATCCCCCTGCTAATTGAGCCGACATCTCTGGATCAGGTGCCGGAAAAACATCGAACCCTTCAGTTTATTGACTTTACTGAACGTAACGTTCACAAGGGCGCCCTTTCAAAACTGTTGAACGCCATCAAAGATGAAGCTCGTTACCATGCCTACCATACGCGATTACTCATCAGGGCCAACCGGTGGAAACAACAAAGCGATAATGACAGCCTATTGCTCAGAGGTCACAATCTGCGTAATGCTGAAGCCTGGCTTAAAACAACGAACAAACGGTCCCTTTATGGACCAACAGACTTACAAACAGAATTTATTCAGTCAAGCCTACAGCGCCCAGCCAATGAATCATTAGACGTATTTATTTCCTATTCACGAGCAGATTCCGATTTTACGCGAAAGCTCAATGGGGCATTGCAAACCCAGGGCAAAATAACCTGGTTTGATCAGGAAAATATTGATCCAGGCACTGATTTTCAACAGGAGATTCATGGAGGCATTGCCGCCTCAGATAATTTCTTATTTGTGATCTCACCCAGCTCTGTAAGTTCCCCCTATTGTAAAGATGAAGTGGATTATGCCTGTCAGCTTAATAAACGCATCATTACCGTGTTACATCGTCCCGTAGACCCAGGGGATCTGCATCCGGCGTTGGCCAAGGTGCAATGGATTGACTTTAATCAGAATGAAGGTGAGTTCTATCCTAACTTTAGCCAGGTAGTGCGGAGCATTGAGTATGATCGTGAGCATGTGCGCAACCACACCAAATGGTCCCAACGGGCGCTGGAATGGGAACAGCGCGATCGCAACGAAGATTTACTCCTGCGCGGCAGTGAACTGACCCTAGCCAAAACCTGGTTTGAGGGACACGAAGAAACCGCCCGATTACCTGCAGCTACGTTACTGTTAAAAACATTCATCACCGCAGGCGTTGATTTACAGACACGCATTGAACAGGAACGGGAGGAACGCCAACTCCACGATCTAAAGCAGGCTCGTCGAATCGCATGGGGCACCACGATTGCCGGGGCTGTGATGGCTGGGCTATCCCTATGGGCGGGCTATCAAGCCCGATTGGCTAAAATCGGTCAAATTGAAAACCTGTTAGTGGCAGCCCAAGCCCATTTTGAGGCAGAAAAACCCTTTGAAGCGTTGTTGAGCAGTCTTGAGGGGAATGTGCGACTTAGGGAGGTTTGGCGGCCTAGTGAGGAGTTGCGATCGCAGGCAGATGCCACCCTCAGACAAATGACCCACACCATTCAAGAAGCCAATCGCCTAACCTATGCCGCCCATAACATTGTTGACGTCAGCTTTAGTCCTGACGGCCGCTATGTTGCCCTGGTGGGTTATGAAGAGACCGTTGACCTGTGGGATTTAGACACTCAAACCCTGAAGACTCTGGCGATTGAGGGGGTTGAAAACAATTCCGATGGCCCCATTGAGCTGGTAAGCGCTGATTTCAGTACAGATGGTCAACAGCTGGCCTTAGCAGACACCAACGGCAACGTCTATCTTCGAGGGTTAAGTGCAGACCAAATACAGGTCCAGTTTGCGGCCCATGATCACGAAATTACCCAGGTTAGATATAGCCCCGATGGGCAGCACTTAGCAACATCGTCCTATGGCCAAAACATGCATTTCTGGACCCTTCAGGGGCAGCGGGTACAGCAATTTGACCATCACCAGGATACTGTTTGGGATGTGGCCTTTGGACGCCATGGCCAAAAATTTGCCACGGCCTCCGAGGATAAAACAGTTCATTTAATAGGTTTAGACGGCAATGCCATTATCCCCCCGCTAAAACACGAAACCCCCGCTATCGGAGTCCACATCAGTGCGGATAATCAGTCTTTGGTGACAGCGTCTATCGATGCGGCCGTAAGACTCTGGAATTTAAACAGTAAACAGCAATCCCCCATAGAATGGAACGTCGATGCAAAAGGGCAAGGGGTGATTCAAAGACTGCTATTTAGCCCCAGTGGTCAACAGGTGGTGACCGCAACGAGTGCTGGCACCCTAGAGTTATGGGATCTAGCTGGAAACCTATTGGACACATTTATTGGCCACCATGGGGCAATTCATAAAATCAGCTTTAGCCCTGACGGACAACACCTGGTGAGCAGTGCAGATGACGGAACAGCTCGACTGTGGCGCATACATCCAGAGACCTTTCGCCACATCCAGAAACCCAATGACAACCGAGTCGTGGATATAAACTTTAATGGTTCCATTGGATATGTGGTGACTGAATTTGGCCCTACCTTTGAAGTTTGGGATCTAGCAGGACGTAAATTAGCTGAGGTGCCGGGCTATGGTCAAGGAGGGGCTGCCGCCCAAGTAAGTGCCGATGGTCAGATCGTAGCAACGTTGTCTGCGCTAAACTCAGCCGATGACATCGAGATTAATCTTTGGCAGGTCCAGGCAGGAACAGCAACAAAGCCCTTGGCATTAGACTTGGCTGAGGGGGTTGAAGACCTTACTCTAAGCCCAAACGGTGACTATCTTGCGGTGTCCACCCCCCTAGGGACTACCCAGCTATGGGCCATCGATGTCCCCCAAACTCAGCTCCTCTTTGAGCAAGCGGGTGTGGCGATGGATTTGAGCCGTGATGGGCAGATCCTGGCTAACCTGACGGCAGAAGGAGTGGTTGAACTGTTGGATCTTCAAGGTAATCTCAACACATCATTGACTCATCCAAACGCGGTGCATCCAGATGAAATTAAGGGGGTTACGCTCAGCTCTGATGGCCAGCTTGTTGCCACCTGGACGGCTACGGACATTTACCTGTGGGACAGGTCCGGTAATGCCATCACCACCCAGCCCCTGCCCGCATCAACAGCCTTGGCAGAGCAGATTCAAGACGTTGCCATTAGCCTTGATGGCCAGTGGTTGGCGGCCGCCACTGAAACAGGTGCCTACCTCTTTTCCACAACGGGAAATCACACCGCCCGCTTCCCCCACCCGGACAACGTGACAACAGTGCAATTTAGCGCCGACAGTAACCATTTAATGACATTATCTGATGACGAGGACGGAACAGCCCGTGTTTGGCAAGTTGAAACCCCACAGACAC
>CALHGI010000042.1 GCA_938029995.1 uncultured cyanobacterium
ACGGCAACGTGCCAGATAACGTTGACCTGGCACCCGATTGGACAATTGAAATTTTATCCCCGGACCAACGCCCCAATAAAGTGTTGGGGAATATTCTCCATTGCCTAGAGCATGGTAGTCATCTCGGCTGGTTTATTGACCCCGATGATCTAAGTATTTTGTTGTTTCAGCCACAGCAACAACCGATCCTCTGCCCAGATGATCAACCCCTTCCAGTCTTGCCAAATATAGACCTAAGCCTAACTACCCAGCAAGTCTTTGGCTGGTTGAACATGACATAATAATTTGTACATTGGTGCTTCATGAACCCAGCTCAACGTGATCACAACGCACACTGCATCGAACAAGAACTCAACTGGTTCAGCAGCATCTTAGAAAATCGGATAAAACTACATTTCGAAGGCGCCCAGACCTCAGAACCGTTACTCGTATCCATCCCACCGCCAGACCTGCCCCATGCCCATACCCCCTACGCCAAGCTGATACACCAATTCAGTCTCCAGCCCGCCGAGCGCCTGGTACTCATTCTCAGCGTTGTCCCCCACCTCAAACCCCACCTGCTCGATACATTTTTCATTCGCAACCAAAACCTTGATCGCGGCTACACCGAATTCGGCGGTCTCACCGGCAACTCCCACAGTGGATTTTTACCCACCTGTGAAACCGCCATGTTTCTCCTGGCCGGTGACCACCTTTCGGCCCGCCTCCGCTACGATGGCCTCTTCAATCCCGAACATATCCTATTCACCCAGGGCATCCTAGCCCAGGACCACCAACACCTCCATGAGCCCCCCTTGTCCGCAGCGCTGCACTTAAGTCCAGAATATCGCGAACGCATTATCTCTGGACAATCCTACACACCAGCCTTCAGTTCAGCGTTTCCCGCCCAGCAAATCACCACCGACTTAACATGGCATGACCTCGTGCTCGATCCAGCGACCCAACAGGAAATCGACCATCTACTCACCTGGGTACAAAACAAAGACATCCTGATGGAGCAATGGCAGTTAAAACAACGCATCAAACCCGGATTTCGTAGTCTTTTTTATGGCCCACCGGGGACCGGAAAAACCATGACCGCTTGCCTACTCGGCAAAAGGTCCGGATTCCCAGTATTTCGCATCGACCTATCTAAAGTCATGTCCAAATATATTGGCGAAACCGAAAAGAATTTAGCCAGACTCTTCGATCGAGCGCAACATCAAGATTGGATTCTGTTTTTTGATGAAGCCGACTCCCTATTTGGAAAACGGGTTGAAACCCAGAGTGCCAACGATCGCGCTGCTAACCAAGAAATTTCATACCTATTGCAACGGATTGAAGACTATTCGGGTTTAGCCATTTTGGCCACAAATTTACGAGCGAACCTAGACGATGCCTTTGCCCGCCGATTCCAGTCCATGATTCGGTTTCCCATGCCCAATGCCGAGCAACGGTTGCAACTGTGGCAAGATGCCTTCCTCAATAAACCGTTCAAAATTGCTGAGGAGATAGATTTTGAAACATTGGCCCATAACCATGAGCTGACGGGCGGCAGCATTATTAACGTTCTGCACTATGCCTGTATCCAGGCCGTTACCCGAACACCCCAAACAATCAACGCCGCCGATTTGCTCAAAGGTATTAGTCGGGAGTTGCAAAAAGAAGGCCGGACCGAGAGTAAACCGAATAAAAGTTATTTGGGCAGCGTCCCCGCCAGTACGACAAAAATAGTCTGACAGATTCTGCGGTGTTACGGCTGTGCCTACGCCTCCTTAGTCCTGGAGCAGCATGCAAGCCCAGTTCAAACTCCAGCACTCATATAGACCTGATCCCGACAAGGACAAGAGGTATCCTAAACGAACGTGGCCAATTGATGTAAAGGACTTTCTATCATGACATTACACCTCCACATAGATAGCCTTTCCCTGGCGGGCGTAAAAATTCCGAAAAATCAGCGGCCTCAGCTCCAAGCTGCCCTAGAAACAGAGCTAGCCAGACTGTGCGCGGTCCATGGCATACCAGAGTCCTGGCAACAGGGCGGCCGCATTCGAAAACTACCCACAAATTTGACCTTAGCAGGGACACCTAACCCCACAGAATTAGGGCAGATGATCGCCCGATCTGTTTATGCGGAGCTGAACCCGAAAGGACAAACCGATGGTTTGCCAGCCGCCGCAAACGCCTCAGCAGCAAATTCTCCTGACTCTAGAGCTAGCTCAACAGATTCCCATCCGGAACCAGTTAGCTAGAGTCAGGAGGTTCTTCTCAGCTATTGAGGCCCCAATCACCGGCAGGAGGGTCGTCCCTAAGGGACCATCCCGGCTCATCCTATGGATACGCCCTATTACGATAACTTTTTTCCATTCACCTTAATAACCCTTACGATCTTTCTCGTTGGCCGGCAGCATTAAAATATCCCGGTTATACCGTTCCGTCGCCAGCAGTGCCTGAATATTACTCTTTGCACATAGGGCAGAAAGACTTCTGAGTCTACCTTTCTGTGCCGCCTGTTGCGTCTTGCCATCGTCCGGGCCCAATGGCTCAGACAGCGTCTCTAAAAAAGACTGAAACCCTAAACAAGCCAACCCATAAATCAATTGCTTCGTCACCCGTGCTTCCGGCTTGGTCGATGACGGTGCTCCTGGCCCTCCCTGCCCTGCATAGAAGTAGCCACCGTGGGTATCAATTTTGCCCGTGAACATATCCACCGTTAGTCCCACATAATCCCAAAAGCTTAAGGCTGGCTTTCCCAACGCCCGGGTCAACAGGCCCACCTCCTTTGGCCCTTTCCCCAAAGCACCAAGCAGCACTTCGCAATAGTCCGTACAATCAAAAACCGTAAATAATTCAGCAATCGGCTTTTGATCTGGTTCGATAATCTCCTGCTGACGCCGACTTAACGACTTTGCCCGCAGGATATATAGATATTGCAAAAAAGTCGACACCGTAACGTCGCAGTTCTCTTTATTTTTTTCCACCGTTTGCTGGGGTTCAAAGCCACCATGGGCTCTCTCCTGTACATCCACCAACGCTCCACCCTCTGGGGCCGACGTATCAAAATTCAGGATGCCATATCGAGGCGAACCCTCGGGGGCTTGCGGTGAACGTACCACCACATTACCCAAACGGTAGCCCCCCTCCCGAGTATTGGCCGGAAAACTAGCATAGTTTGCAGCCGTGGAGGCTAGTTTCAGCGCCATATCCCCCTCGTTACTAAATAAATACGTTTCCTCAAACCGTCGCAACGATGAACTTAAATAATTCGCCCGACCCGAAATAATGGTCTCGGCTGGAATATCCGGTGACACCAGCACCAACCGCCCTAGGGAAAATACATTACCAATATCAGCGGACGGTAGCTTCGCCTCCCCTTGACTGTTGCTGATACTGCCCAGGCTACCAATGGATTGAGGATCGAATACATCGGAAAGAATACGGACAGTATTGGTAACCACAAAACCACCCATGCTATGCCCAATGAACGATAGCTTAATGCGAGGCCGCGCTGACCCATGAGGAGTGACCGCCATGACCGCCTTATCAATCTGTCGGATCAATTCCACCAGGTCTGGGACCCCAAAGTTGCTGGCCCGGTAAGTATCTCGGAAGTAACCAACAATTCGCAATACAAACAGGGTGAAGACAAACGATAGAAATAAGGTTGCCACAATGACCAAGAACATCCCCACCACTGACCAAAGGACTGAACCGGTCAGCTGACCGGTCAAGGCAACCAGGCTAAGGCCAAACAAAAGGGCGATGGCCAAAAACGAAACCACCTTGAGGACCACTGGCAGCGACTGCTGCGCATACTCTAATTTATTGCCTAAACTGTCTTGGCCAGTTCCATTAATTTGTTCAGATGGCCATCGATAGCCGATGAATACCAGACCCTCTGATTTACTATGACAATGTTGAACAATGTGGTTTCTAATTTGTTGATACCACCCTTTTACTCCACGTCCCGTAGGGCCTATATCCGCAGAAGAAAAATCACCTAGGGCGGTATTGTAACCATGGACTGCGATTAGTATTTCAGGATTTTTCTGTGCGCATAAAAATGTAGCTATTTTTTGAATATTATCCTTAGGATTCTTAACCGTTGCGTCAGGTAGGTCTTCGACATTATTAGGTGCCGTACTCCCTGCAAAATAGGCTGGAAAGCTAGATCCATCCGCAGGAATTTCTTCGATTGAAAGCAGATAGGAGCTTTTGTTGCTTGAGATTTGGGTCATGAATTTGACTTGGCAGAAATGAGATAGAACAATTAGCGAGAGCTAACATTGGTAGCATTCGTCCGGTGAAGGGCTACATTGCTATGGCCATGGAAAGATTGCAGCGGTTATGTCTGGGTTAACCCTAGGGGCAAAAAACTGGGGTTAACGCCTAAAACGTCTCCCCCCAAGCTGCTCAACCTTAATTGTCAGTTCCTGAATCGCTTTCTGCTGCTGCTCAATAATGGCCTTCATCATATCCAGTTCCTGGTGATGGTCCTGGATGACTTTAGTCAAAATCGCTGTGATATCCAGCGGACTAATGCCCCGATGATTTGCGGACGCCACAATATCCGGCACTGTCTCAGCAATAAAGCCAACATGGGTTTGATGGTTTTCATCATTACGATAGCTAAACTTAACCGGATCCAGCTGACCTAACAGAACATTGGCTTCATCCTCAGAAAGCGCAGAAATATTCTCCTTGAGTGTCTTTGAAGATAGCTGCACAACAGATGTGCCTGTAATCTCTTCACCTTCGACCTGTTGGCCAAACACTTTACCCTCCACATAAAGTTTGGCATCTGCAGGGGGCTGGCTTGTTTCACTGAGAGGACCGACCATCAAGTTCCCCTGGGCCGTCAGCGTTAACTGGTCTTTACCGTTGCTATCAGTAAATCGAGCAATTGGGGATTGTTTCTTGTAGTTAAATTGCGCTCTATCTTTAGGGTCGTTAGGATCCGGGGCAAACGGTGGGTTAACCGTAACAGTCCTTTCTGCCGATCCACTGACAATATTATCAGTGACCCCAGTAACCAGTTTAATGTCGCCATCGACCCGGATGCTATCCCCTGTTTGTAAGACATCACTAGTAATCTGGCTGCGGCTGGCCAAAATTACACCTGGAATACTTTCCGACAAATTTGTTCCCCAAACGTGGAGACGAGCATGGTCGCTAAGCGGTCGTGTATTGACATCAGAATCAGTGTCGAAGCTGTTGCCGACCTCCAGACGGTTAGCCTTAAAGTTGTTACTCAGTGAACCATTGGCATCAGCCTTATCAGTTACTAACGCTTCAATAGTCGACAGCGCTGCCTGAACTGCGGAATTCACTTGAGAGCCCAAACTACCAGTCAGGCTAGTTTCTAAGCTAGGCTTTAAGCTATTGGTCAAGCTGGTCTCTAAGCTGCTAGTCAGACTGTCGGTTAAGCTTTTCGTGAGTTCGCTTTTGAGTGTCTCAGATAGTCCACTAATACTGTTTGTGAAATACTGCTGGACGGCCGCCTCAGTTGGCACTGTTTGAGAACTATCAGCAGATGGTTGCTGAGGAAATTGATGAGAGAATTTAGTGATCGTGATAGCATCGAGCTGCAAAGATTGAGCCTTGAAAAGCCCTTGCACGTCCATTTCCACTTTGCCATCAGTAGCAGGCGGTTTTACTGTGACGGAACTACCCGAAAATGTAAATCCAGGCTTGATAGCGCCATCCAGAATAGCGCTATTACTGTCATCTTCTTTTTTTAGCTGGAACGTAAGTTGTTTGGCACTTTGGTCTGTGACTAACTGAGCATAAAAGGCTTGGTCATTATCCTCAGCACCCTTGTCAAAGAGCTTGATTGAACCTTGGATAGCTAATGGCACATCTACTTT
>CALHGI010000043.1 GCA_938029995.1 uncultured cyanobacterium
ATCACCAGTGACCGGTCCTCCTGGCGAATAATCCCCTGGGATTGGGTATCCAACTGATTGGTATGGGCCAAATCAAGCTGTTGATGGGCAAAGGAAACCGCTTTACTGCCTTCTGGGGCCAGGTCTTCGAGATAGCGCAGCTGACTATTACCGGTGGGGTCGGCCATTACCTGTTCTAAACCGACCGATTGCGTGCGGGTATGGACCCGAGAAAACTGTTGCCGTTGTTCATCGCTGAGATTGTCTTGAATGATGTGGTACTGATTGCCATGCTTTTCAAAGCTAAAGAGGGTTTGATTCTCCTTATCACGCACCTCATAGTGATTGTCATTTTGGAGAATATCAAAGTCCTCTCCGGCATAGCGTTTGGGCGGTGTCGGTTGCACCGGTTCACCATAGGCCTCCACCAGCTCGTCCGCGATCTCAGCCGTCGGTTCCACAGTGGGGGCTTCTACCCATGGATCATCCTGCGCAGGCTCTTCAGGCATCACTACCGGTTCAGGGACGGGTTCCACCTCAGTGGCTGCTTGGGGGGCTTCCTCAATTTGTCCCTGGGTCTCCACCAAATTGGCAAAGAAGGCGGCCATGGTTTGAGAATCCTGGCTGTTTCCAGTGTCTGTGGTGACCTCCACTGCCGGAACTGCTTCCGCCTCTTCAGTGGGTTCAGCCGTAATAATCGGTGTAGCCTGGGGGCGCTCAACCGCAGGTGTTAGATCATCCACAACCGTCTCTACGGTGGGTGTCGCTACCACAGGGGAGGCTGGCACCGCTGGATCAATCCCTAATTCAGGCTCATCGAGCATAGTAAATAGATCGTCAACCGCACCGCTGGTGGCCGCCGCTGCAGCTTCCGGCGTATAGTCCCCATAGTCCGCCGCTAGATCCACCAGCGCCGCTGCCTTTTCCTGCACCGCTGCCCGGTCCCGCTGAAATTCAAAGACCGTCCAATCGAGGTTTTTATCAACGGCTGAATAGATGCCATCGGGGGTGACTGAAAAGCGATATTGTTCCGTTTCAAAGGCAACACTGCCATCGTCTTGGAGTTCACCACAGCGTTCGGTGGTGACCGCGATAATATCAGCGGCCTGCTGCTGAGACCGAGTCAGTTCTAAGTCAGTGGGGGGTCGGGTTCTGTTTTGGAGCCACTCTAAGCCCCGGTCTAAGGCTTGCCGGGTAAGCCGAGCGGCGGTGGCCAGCATTTGACCCGTAATCGTGCCATTGGTGCGCACCGCTTCGCGTTCTTCAGCATCCAGTTGGGTATATCCCGTTTGCATGGGTGTGTCTCCTTTAAATTTGTCTGGATATGGGTTTTAAGGGTTTGTTCGTGAGAGCATTGCCCGTGGGCATCGCAGACTCGTTGTTGCCAACAATGGGCAACCGGGCCTGAAATTCCTGTTCTCGCATCGTCACCGCATTGGGATCCTGCGGAATATTGCCAATGCCCCTAGCAATCAAACTCTCTTTAAGCGTTTCCCAACAGTCCATACTCAAGGTTTGGGCCTTCACCTCACGGGTAGCGACTTTGATTTTGAGCTTTTGGGGAACAGAGCCCTCTTTACGGGTGCCATAGCCTGGATTGATATAAACGCAATGGCCCTGGGGCAACCGGTTAAACTGTTCGGGGGCAAACAAGCGTCGAGTGCGCTCCTGATCGGATCGGGTGGTACTGGTTTTACCCCCGCCCGTATTGCGAGACTTAGACTTATAGCGAATCTCCTCATCCCCCAACATGCGGCTAAACATATCCGCCGATTCAGCACTTTGGGGATTAAACATAAACTTGGAGGCGGTGCCGCCAAAGATGGCCTGGGCCAGCTCTTTTCCATAGGCTTTTTCAAGCTGATTCTGGTTTTGGTAGCCGATCAGGGTGCAAAGACCATCTTCCCGGTTTTCATTGAGCCACTGCACCAGATTGGGTAGATACAGCGTGGGCAATTCATCGAGAACTGCCACTAAAGGATCCGTGCGGGGCTGAGTCACATTGCGGGTAATCACCATATGGAGCACCGTCGCCACCAGCGGTCCCACCACATCGCGTTTGTTACGGTCCATGCCAAAGATCAGCAATCGTTTTCCCGTCATATCCAGGGGCAGGGTAGACTTGCCGCAAAAGGCCGGTAGCATGCCCGCTTTCATAAACCGGGTAAATACCAGTGCCGCTGTGGACACAATGGAGGCCACCGTCTTTTCAGACTTGGCCGTACTCAACAGCTGCCCAAAGGCCACCCCGACCCAGGGATTAATGGAATTAATGCCCTTGAGCCGATTAATCAAGTCAGGATCGCTGAGGATGGTGTAGGCCGTCATCACATCGGGATGGGGCAGGGCTTTAGCCAACAATAGTGTGGCTTCCACCAGCTGGTCACCGGAATTAGAAAAGAATGGATCTTCGGTTTGGGCGGCAGAGAGTTTGAAATTCCGATTGAGTACCTCTGCAATTTGTCGGGCGGTGGCCGCGTCCGTGTCATCTTGAATAAAGTCCAATGGATTACACACCTGGGATTCAGGAAAGCCAGGGGCAAAGATATTCACCTCATAGCCTGCCGCTTGAGCGAGGGCCGCTACCCGCTGGGTTTGGGCAGGATATTTGAAATCATAGAGACACAGCGGAAACCCCTGGGCAATGGCCGAACGCACCACCGGGTCAATTACGCTAAAGGTTTTACCCGTACCCGGTCCCCCACTCACCGAAATCCCCCGCTGGGCATCGGGAATGTAAATCGTCTTACCGTCTCCCGAAACCTTATATTGGGTGGATTTCTCCTGCCGTT
>CALHGI010000044.1 GCA_938029995.1 uncultured cyanobacterium
GATAGCGAAACACCAGAGAGAATCACGATACCCAAAATCGACACGGTGGACAGGGTGTGATTGAACAGTAGCAACGCCCCAAATACCCCCACAAGCTGTAGCGGCACAGAGAGCATCATCACCAGGGGCTGGATAAACGAACCAAACTGAATCACCAAAATGATGTACAGCAGCACCAGAGATACCAATAATCCCTTAAGTAACCGAGCAAATTCGATCATCATGTCGGTCATGTCCCCCATGGAGTCGACACCGTAGCCGGGGGGAAAGTTTAGTTCCTCGCCTGCCTGCATTGCGATCGCCATGGACAAATCCATAGAGGCAGGGGCATTCTTACGGTAATAGCCATTCACGTACACCACCCGCTTACCATTTACCCGCTCAATCAATGTGGGGCCTTGGCGAGGTTCGAGTGTCGCCACCGTGCTCAGGGGTACCTGTTGGCCTGTTTTAGTAGTGATGTAGGTATTTGACAGGTCCTGCATCGTACCGCGAGCATTTTCGTCATACCGTACCAGAATGGAATTCTGCCGGAGGTTGGGGCGATTGTAATAACGGCGTGTCATGCCGCCATTGAGCGCATAGTAGGCTTGCTGAGACACTGTCTGTACCGTTAGACCTAGCTCCTGGGCACGACGACGATCAATATTGAGCCGATACTCGGGCTGAGAAAGGGCCGAACTCGTAAACGGCATCTTGAGGTCAGGATTGGCCTCGGCAATGTCTAAAACACCTTGAGCTAAGCGATGGAGTGTCTCTAAGTCATCGCCATATACCGCCAGCTGAATGGGAGCTGCAGAAGTGGCCATCACATCCACCCCCATTTCCTTAATTCCGATCCGACGAATACCGGGAATAGTCTGTTTGGCCTCTGCTTCAATGCCGTCCATAATCTCCCAAATGTCCCGTTGCCGTTCATTCAGGGGAGTGATAGTCACCGTCATTGATGCGGTATTTACACCGCCCATGCTGTAGCCCGTAAAGTAGGTGCTATTTCGCGTTAGCTCAAAGCCTATCTGAGCAGAGACTTTTTCTACCTCTGGCTGTTGCAAGATAATGTCTTCAAACCGACCTGCCGCTGCATCAGTGGCTGCAAACGAGGTACCTGCCTCCATTTCTAGGGTGGCGACAAACTGTCCCGAATCTCCCAGGGGCATCATTTCCTGGGGAATCAGACCATAAAGCATGATCGCCAGAACCACCGAAGCCCCGGCAATGGCCAGGGTGATCTCTCGATTCCGCATACACAGATCTAACAACCAGGCATAGCCCCGTTCTAATTTGTTAAAGCCAAATCTCACAGGTGTGGTCAGCAGCTGTAGCCAGGTACGTCGCTTAGGCTTGTCGCTATGGGGCTTGAGGGCAAACGCGGCAACCAAAGGAATCAGCGTAATTGATACTAGCAACGAGGCCACAAACGCAAACACCATAGGCCACACAATACCAACAAACATCAGTCCTGTGAGACCGCCCGAGAGAATCGTGGGCACTAATGCCGCAATCATCACACAGCTTGCCGCTGCACTGGCCAAAAAGACGTCTCCAGTGCCCTTAATCGCTGCTTGAACGGGCATTAACCCTGCTCGTAACTTTTGATCAATGGAGTCGAGCACAATAATCGAATCATCCACCAGCTTACCAATGGCCATCATCATGCCGATCAGCGTAGACGAGTTGAGGGACATACCGATGGGAATAAACGGCAGGGTAGAAAGGGCCAAGCTAGTGGGAATGGAGATCATGATGATCGCCGTGGCCCGGAAGTCTTCGAGGAAGACTAAAATCACCAGTCCAGCAAGAACGACACTCACCAACAGCTCCTGGAACGTACTGCTGACAATCAGGTTAACTAAGTAGGAGTTATCATAGGCTTCCTGAAATTCGATGCCAGGATATTCGTTTTGGATCGCCTCCAGTTCCATCCTGACCCGCTTGATTACCTGGGGGGAACTAGAGTCTGGTTGCTGAATCACATTGACCGCAAGGGCCGATTCTCCGTTATAGCGATAGCCGCTGCGTCGCTCTTCATAGGTGTCTTTAACCGTTGCCACATCTCGCACATACACCACGCGCCCATTTTGTTCTAAAACGGGATAATCCATTACCTCGGCAGCCCCCAGGGTGCGCTCGTCGGTGCGTACCAGAATTTCGCTATCTCCCTGGGTCAACGTCCCTGCACTTTGGCTAATGTTATTGGCATCAATGGCGTCCCGCACTTGCACAATGGAAAGCCCATAGGCAGATAGCTTCTGACGATCTATAACAATCTGTAGCTGACGACGGTAGCCCCCAAAAATAGATACAGCCTGCACATCTTCCACCTGAGTCAGCCGATCCACTAACGCATTGTCAGCAAATTCTCTCAGTTGGAGGGGGTCCCAATTCTCACCCCTGAGCGCCAGCGTCAGTACAGGCCGATTTAACGGGTCAATCGGTAGCACCCAGTAGGATCTAAAATTAATGCCATCAAATAACAGGTCACCTTCAGCAGCCGTCATAATGTTTTGCACCGACTG
>CALHGI010000045.1 GCA_938029995.1 uncultured cyanobacterium
TTTGCCGTTGCTGATTTAGGGGATGAACCGATCTGGAAATGACGCGATACATCCGAATTTCGCAGATCAAATCATACCGAGGATCAGCAGCGCCATATTTTTAGGGTGTTGACTAGTCCGAACTATGATCTCACCAGAAAGATAAGGCTGATGAGATAACGACCCTGATACAAAACCAAACCCAGGCATCAGGATAGTTTCTATGCCTGAGCGTTTCTAGCAGGGCCATAGCTCTAGTAGCTAAGCGTTTCCACTGACCAACAGACCGATAAGACCGATGAGTGAAGCATTATAATCGATGGCATACTCATTAGTTGCATAGGATCTCTCATCATCTAAGTAACTCAATAGGCCTAACCCTTTTGGGGCAATATTATCTTGGGCATCAGAATTAGGACCACCCACAACTAAACCAGGAATCAGGAGCCCCTTGGCACGGGCAAATAAATGATTGACATGGCGTACGGGACGGGCTCCAATACCTGTCACAAAGGTTTGATTAAAGGGATTTCGCCCCAATAAAAAATGGAGTTGATCTAACGCCGCATTTTGGTAGCGCTTATCCCGACTAATTTCATAAGCGTAGGCCAACGTAATTCCCTCTTCGGCGGCCATTTTGTTAGAGCCCCAAATAAAGCGATGGTTGGCCAGACGATACCCATTACTGTCTACCCTGGCAAGAATTTCATTTGCTTTTGTTAGCAACTTTTGGTCAATGATAGCCTTCATCTCAGATGACACAGGCTGCCGTTGCTGTAATCGGTAGTCAACTAAAGCTAAGGGGGACATGTCCTTCCACTCAAATAGGGTATAGGGAATGTCCAACAGATGGGTCTCCACATACTGTTGATATTGCCGATCACCGGTTGAAATATACAGCTCCACTGCGGCCCAGAAACGGTCATCGAGATCGGTTTTGAGGCTTTCTTCTTGATCGATCTCTGATTCTAGATATTTACCTGAGCCGCTGTCATCGCCCTCATACCAATCGACTTGCATGGTAGATTGGCGCTCTAAGTATTGCCACGCTAAGTTTGCGGCGGATTGATATCTACGGGCCAAACCAGGGTCAAAGTCCTCAAAAAGACGGCTTGCCATCGCCATCGCCCCGGCGAATTTACCGGTCTCTGGCGTGGAAATGCCATAGAGATAGCGGGTTTGATCATCCTCATCAGGGGCTAAACCGATGGGCCATTCTGCCCCCGAGAGCTTGCGATAAACAGCGCCGTCAGACCTTTGCATCTTTAGCATCCAGTCCAATCCAAATTTCATCTCATCTAAAACATCAGGGGTGCCATTACCGCTTTCAGGAATGGTTAATTGACCATCCCAAAACAGGTCGGGATGCTGTTCGTAAAGGCTGAGAATCCGGCCAATGGTTGTGGCGGCGGTGGCGACATACTTGCCATAATCCCCTGCATCGTGCCAGCCCCCGGTGGCATTGACTTGAGCATCTTTTTGATATATCTCATCAGCATGGGCTAGATGATGATCATGCAGGTGACAAGGGGCATGGTACAGGCCTGTAATGGGGTCTTCTAGAATTACACCACACCGCTGTAAATAGTAGGATCGCAGTAGTGATATCAATGTAGTTTGGTAAGCATTGGGAGCAATGCTAAATGGAGCTGATTCTTCAGAACCCGCTCGTAGGACATAGTGTCCAGGTTGTTGAATATGACTAAAATCAACAGACTGTAGGGCCTCTTTACTGAGAGGGTCTGTCTGTGCCGTTCCAGGAGCAGGCAGTTCGGTCGTTTGTTGATTCGCTAGGTTAACGAGTTGAAGGGGGGTTTCCCTAGGAGCATTCGTTAGAAGGGCTACTTTAGGCCATTGAGGATAATACCCTACCTGATTAAGTAATACTTTTACAGAAGAATCTGTCGCTTGGGCAGCTTCTTTGAATGGTGCACTGCAGGTAATTAGAAAAACAGCAACGATACCTGAAATGAAAAGTCTATAGAATTTTTGCATAACTTTATGGTGGATGGTTGTACTAAGGAAAGGGTACAAAATAGATACCCTGAGCTAAGCCTATTAATAGGGACATGGATGCATGGATAGATGAGTGTTTGGGACGAAAAATGCTACAACGTCTGCAACAGCCTCATCCCTTCAGTCAGTGCCATCTCAAGCTTTGGAACATAATCTTCCAGCGCAACATTGCCTCCCCGACTTTCATTCTCGATAGCCTGACAAAGCTTTTGAACCGCCATCAAGCCCAGTGATGCACTGCTTGATTTTAAGGTATGGGCGGCATACCCAATTTGATCCGCATCCTGATGGCCTATGGCAGCAGTCAAGGTTTCATAAAGTTTTGGGCTTTCTACCAGATAAATGTCTAAGAATGGTTTTAAATTTTCAGCGGTTAATCCCCCTAAGGGGGCTAGTGTTTGTTCTAAAACATTTTTATCCAAATAAACATTTTGTTCATCATTGACTATTTCAGCGGCTGCTTCTCCCTGGTGCATGGGGTTTTCAGGGGATGAAGCCTCAGATGATTCATGGGTCGTTTCATGGTTTATACCTGCAGTAGCATGAGCACCATCCATAGCAGAACGCTCCAAGGCTTTGACTAACTCTCCGATGTGGATAGGCTTACTGATGTAGTCATCCATCCCTGCAGCCAAGAATTTTTTCCGGTCTCCTGCCATGGCATTTGCAGTCATCGCAATGATCCGAGGAGAGTTTTCTTGCCAAGCTTCATGAATTTTTTCGGTAGCCGTAACACCATCCATTTCTGGCATCTGCACATCCATAAGAATCACGTCATAGACCTGGCGTTCTAATGATTTCAGCACTTCAAAGCCATTGCCTGCCACATCTATTCGATATCCCATACGCCCCAGGAGCTGAATGGCCAGCTTCTGGTTAACATGGTTGTCTTCTGCCAATAAAATACGCAGCGGCAACCGCTCTGCCAGGTGGTGATCGAGGGTTGTGGACTGGCTGTTTAGCCCTAGTTCTGCAACCTGAACAGCCTCCTGATTAGTTGATTGAACGGTCACTGTAAAGTGAAAAGTGCTGCCTTGGTCAACCGTGCTTTCAACCCAGATACGTCCGTTCATTACTTGGACTAACTGCTGACAAATCACTAGGCCTAAACCGGTACCTCCATACTTTCGAGCTGTGGACCCATCCAGTTGATTAAAGGGTTTGAACAACTCCTGTTGTTGATTGGCAGGAATCCCAATGCCCGTATCTTGGATCGAAAATTGGATTTCACACGTGTCATCTGTTGATTGACAGGTTACGGTAATGCAAACATGGCCATGATCGGTGAACTTGATCGCATTACCAATTAAATTGACCAACACTTGGCGGATTCGTGTGATATCGCCAATAATTACAGAGGGTACGTTTTCAGCGATATGGTTTGATAGGGAAAGCTGTTTTTCGTTAGCTGCAGCTTTAAGAAAGTCACAAATATCCGATAGACAACTTCGCAGGTCAAACGGTTGCTCTTCCAGGGCAAGTTTTCCAGATTCAATTTTGGAAAAATCTAGGATATTGTTAACAATGCCTAAAAGTGATTCACTACCCTGACGGATGGTTTCTACGAAGTCCTGTTGTTCGTCGGTTAGGGATGTATCTAGAAGCACACTCGTCATGCCAATAATGGCGTTCATTGGTGTGCGAATTTCGTGGCTCATGGTAGCCAAAAACTCGCTCTTAGCACGGGTCGCAGCTAAGGCATGATCACGGGTATGGGACAGTTCCTGGGCGGCCTGTTCGCGTTCTAAAGCCCCTCCAATCCATTGAGCCATTAATCGCAAGAACTCGATTTCCCCATTGGAAAATACCTGTATTCGAGGTGTTTGACTACTAAAGCTGAGGGTGCCGTAGGGGGACCCTGTGACCCAAATGGGAATGCCTAAATAGGTTGCGAATTTAAATTTGGTATATCCAGGATGGTTTTTCCAGGCAGATTGACTAGCTGACAAAATTGAAAAGGGCACCTGGGTGTGGCTACGGAGGGTTTCTTGACAATAGGTTTGAGCTAATGGCAATTGCATCCCTTTTAAGGTGGTTCCGCCGTCAGAGTAGGATGAAATAATAGTCATTGTTTCATCTTCAGCGTGGCTGAGTACGCCTAGATCTAAGCCAAATTGTTGACATCCTAGTTGGAGTAGTTGTTCAAGGGTCTCGGTAAATGTCGATGACGGTGTGGCGATTATTTCATAGAGCGCACGAGTGGCGATCTCGCTTTGACGCAGGGCTGACTCAATTTTCTGACGATGATTGAGTTCAACCTGCATCTGATGGTACAGTTCAGCCTGTTGAGTTGCGATCGCAACCTGGGTCGCTAACTGTCCCAGCAGGTCAACCTCTAAGGCTTCCCAATGGCGTGAACCTCGACAATGGTGAACAATCAATAGGCCCCAGAGTTTTTGATTGCGCAAAATTGGGACACAGAGCGTGGCCCGTACCTGTAATGCCTCTAGAAACTCAACATA
>CALHGI010000046.1 GCA_938029995.1 uncultured cyanobacterium
TTGCGGCCCAGGTGAGTGACACCACCCAGCTCACGTTCAATTACGATCATGAAGATAACTTTGGCACGGCTGCTGCCCCCAGGGTGACCTTTTTTGACTTGTTTGATCCCCAGCCCCAGCCCACACCGGGCACGGCGGTCGATAACTCTCTTACCACATTGCGGGCGGGCCTGATCCAAACTATTGGCCAGGCCGAGGCCAGTGTGGAGTACGTCAATCGTAACCGGGATGATGATATTTCCAATACCTTTGACACCAATACCAGCCAGCTAGTATCCCGGTTGACTGTGCCCATTGCCGAGAGTTTAGACTTCCTCGCCCAAAATGAGCTGAGCCTGGGGGACAGCGATCCGATCTATCCCAACCGCACCACGTTGGGGCTAAACTGGGAGGCGTTTCCTGGTGTTTCTTTTCGGGTGGCGCACCAGTTTTCCGATGGTGGTTTATCTGGCGGCGACTCCATTACCAGCTTTGATACCCTGCTGGATCATCATCTCTCCGAAGATTTGAGTGTCAACGGGCGCTATTCTCTTCTGGGGGGCACCAATGGCACCATTGGCCAGGGGGCGGTGGGTCTGAACTATCGCTGGGCCATTGCTCCAGGGCTACGGATGAATCTGGGCTATGAACGCATCTTTGGCGATGTTCTCAGTGGAACAGCAGCGGGCAATCAGTTTGCCCAGCCCTATGCCGTCGGTCAGAGCGCTGCCAGTTTAGGACTGGTCTCCGGCGATAGCTATAGCGTCGGTCTTGAATACACCGATAATCCAGATTTTCAGGCCAGTGCCCGTGTGGAACATCGCACCTCTGATAGCGGTGACAACACAGTTATTTCGGCCTCGGCCTCTGGTAAAATCACCCCCTCGTTAACGACCCTCTTTCGCTATCAACAGGCCAATGCGGCGAACCAGCTACTGACCGGACTGGGGGATACGGTCAATCTAAAGTTGGGGCTGGCCTACCGGGACCCTAATTTTGACAATCTCAATGCCCTGCTGCGTTACGAATATCGCCGTAATCCATCGGTGATACCCGATACGCTTTTGCTGGGTAGCGGCACCGGGTCCGAAGATCATCTTCTCTCCCTTGAAACCATTTATGCCCCAAATTGGCGTTGGGAATTTTATGGCAAATATGCCATGCGCTCTAGCCGTTCTTATTTGGCCAACAGTTTTTCTAACCGTAGTACCCTGCATCTGGCTCAGTTAAGAGCGTCCCATCAGTTTCACTACCAGTGGGATATTGCCCTCGAAGGCCGAGTTATTTGGCAGCCCTCCGCTGGTTATACCGAAACCGGTGCAGCCCTGGAGTTGGGCTACTACCCCAGCCCAGATTTCAGAATCTCAGCTGGCTATAGCTTTGGCAGTGCCCACGATCGAGACTTGGGCAACCGGCGCTCTAGCGGTGGCCCTTACCTGGGGGCAGCCCTCAAGATTAATCAACTGCTCAATGGCTTTGGCCGTCAGCAGGTGGTGCCTGGCCAACAGACGGAATCATCTCTCTCGTCGGGGGCTGGGCCTGCCCTCGAACCTGTTGTCGACCTTAGTGAATGACGGAACTCTTACCCCTTAAACAGCCAGACTAAACAACAAGAGATTGTAGAACTATGCATCGTCCCCTGTCCCCAGTTCTAAATGCTATTCAACACCTGTTGTCGCCACAGACCGTGGTGACGGCGTTGGTTGCGATCGCAGCCACGGCTGCCCCCAGCCTTGCCCAAACCTTCACCTGCGATGGCAGATTTTACCTGGCCCAAAACAACCCCTCCAACTATTTTATCGTCAACACCAGTACCAATAGCTTGGACCCCAACATCAATCCAGGGGTGTACACCAATGCCATCGGCTACAATCGCGTCGACGACTTTATCTATGGCATCCATGCCAATAATGGCACCATTTACCGCGTCAAGGCCGATGGCTCCTTTGATGCCATGGGCACCGTCACCGACGGCAATGGCACTGTGATTAGAAGCTTTGCAGGAGATGTCGATGTCAACGGCATTTTCTACATCCTCAATACCAGCCAGACAACCGCCGAAGGTCCCCGTCGTCGAGTGCTATACCGGATTCAGGTGACCGGTCAGGGCACAGCTACGTTACTGGGGCATGTAGTGCTGAGTAGAGCCGTCAGCGTCGCCGATCTCGCCTTTAACCCGGTGGATGGCAGACTCTATGCCTTACAGGGCAGAAATGTTATTCAAGTGGACCCGAACACTGGCACTGTGGTGCAGTTCACCACCACCGCCACACCCTCCATTAGTGGTGCTGGGGCGACCTATTTTGATGCCTTTGGTAATTTCTACGCCTACAACAACGGCAGTGGCAACATTGTGCGCTACGTGCTCTCTGGCACTACCGCCACCGGTACCCTCTACGCCACCGGTCCCAGGGTGAGCCTGAATGATGGAGCCTCCTGTCCCTATCGACCCCAGCTCGCAAAGGATGTCTCTCCGTCCCCCATTAATGCTGGCCAGAGCATTACCTATACCTACCAGTTGGCCAACCCCAACCCCAGCGATCCGGTCAATGGCGTCACCTTTACCGATGTCTTGCCCGCCACCGATGGCCGCACCTATATTCCAGGCACCGTGTCTGTCCCCGCCAGCCTCGGTGGCGGTACCCCCACCATTAGTCCAGATGGTAAAACCTTTTCCGTGCCAGGCTTGAGTCTGCCCCCTAACTCAGTCACCACCATCACCGTTGAGGTGGATGTGCCCCTCAATACCCCCGCCGGGTTCGTACAAAACCAGGCCACCCTCACCCTTTCGAGTGGTGCGGTCATTGAGTCAGACTTTCCACCGACAGGCGTCCCCGAAGACGAAACACCCCTGGAGATTCTGCCCCCCTTTGCCGATCTATT
>CALHGI010000047.1 GCA_938029995.1 uncultured cyanobacterium
CCACATCCTGTACGATGGCTGCATCCACTCCAGCGGTGATCATGGTGCGCAGATAGCGTTCTGCGGCAGCCAGCTCCCTAGGGAAAATAAGAGTATTAAAGGTGACGTAGCCCTTAACGCCACGGCTATGGAGAAATGCCATCAGTGCCGGTAGGTCGGACTCGGTGAAGTTTTGCGATCGCATCCGCGCATTAAACCGATCCAACCCAAAGTAAATGGCATCGGCACCATTTTCAACCGCCGCCCTAGCACAGTCCCAGGTTCCTGCGGGCGCTAGTAATTCAGGACAGTGCCCCATTACCGTCATATCGTCAGTCCAATGCCCCTAAACACATCACAGCAGGCCACATTGACCGCCCTGCGTGGCCATTATAAGGGTTGTATTGGTCTGTGGATCGCCCCTTCTTACCAGGGGGCCGATTAACGTATTCTCAAGGAGCAATCAACCCATCATCGCGTTGCTGAGCAGGGGGCAAGTATTGGCACCCTGCCGATGCGGAATTTGTCACTGGAGTCTGGAACTCTTCTTCGACTGCCATCATATCTCCACGGGGGACGGTGTCAAATGGTGTTTGGACAACGCTCCCTTCCTGGCTCACTATCAACAACTCCAGGGGAACATCGGTCCTTGCGAGGTGCTGTACCATTGATGGCTGCTGCCGTTGACGCGTCCCAACATATGACGCGTCCCAACCCATTAGAGCTGGGTGCCATGAAGGTAACATTCTCGCCAGTCTTGCCATTAAATGACTCAAATTGATCAACGAGATTTGAGCCTGCCTGAACGCCACCTGTAGTCTGTCTGTGGTCTCTCCATGATGATTGGTTATCGTAGGTCCTTTGAGGGTGATTTGAGACCAGGCGGGTAATCCCAAGGAAACAATACTGAGTCCGGCGATGATGATATTTAGTCCTGGAGGCGCTGCTGATCCTCGGTATGATTTGATCTGCGAAATTCGGATGTATCGCGTCATTGCCAGATCGGTTCATCCCCTAAATCAGCAACGGCGTCCTGGACGCCTGCACGTTGTCCAACCCACATTGCCCATTATGTATATTAAAAGTGGGCGTTGCTGATCCTTAAGATGATTTTACTAGTCTCAATCCGGCTATTAGCCAGGTTTACAGATCGATTCATCCTCTAAATCAGCAACGGCTAAAAGTGTGATGTTAAGAGGATGGAGCCCATTGCGATCGCAACAAGATTCCCCCTCTAATTACACCTGATCCGTAAGGACAAACGGTTCCTCAATGACACTGGTTTTCGTCAGCCACTGCCCTAGAAGCGGACAATGTGATACGAGGTTCCATGGCAACTATCAGTCCATACACCTACGGTAATGAACGGATGGATGCTTTGTCACCTCCCCGGCAATGGCTCCAAAATCAACCCCAATAGAACCCCCGGCCCGGAGGTCGCACCATGAAAAAACAGTATTTGGCCATGGGTTTGGGATTCTCACTATCCCTAGGTACGTTATTGCCCTGCGCCAATCGTCTAGGTCCCCAAACAGCCCATGCCGTTGAACTTAGAGGCGGTAGAACCGCATTCCTAAAACCACCTCAATTTCTGGACGCATTCACCACCAATGACCATGTCATGCGTCGCCATGCCACCTATTTCTTTATCCTCGATTTACCTACCGATGCCGATGCCCCACTACAAAGCGTCGTCATTGCTCCCCAAAATCTGACACGTTACCTACGGCCCTATCGCCTGGATGACACCATGGCCTTTACCGGCACCCCTGGCAACCCGGAGCAACCAATAGGGATAGGCAATGTTTCCGTTGATGAAGATAACCCATCAATCACTGTAGAATTTGAGCCGCCAGTTATGCCTGGCAACGTCGTTACCATTGGCCTTCGCCCCCAGCGAAACCCACGCTTAGATGGCATTTATATCTTTCGCGTTACAGCCATTCCCGCAGGTAACCAACCCCAAGCCCACATTGCTGGTCATGGTAGATTGCACTTTACGGACAATGATCGCCATCGCATTTACCCCTGGGCCATGGCTACTTGCCCAGGGCTGCATCTAAAACCTGGCGGGCATCTTCTGCATTTGCGCGGGCATCACGGTAGCGTAGATTGCTTTGGGCAAATGTCTTGAGCACCTTAAACCCATTCTTGAGTTCATCTAACTGATCTTTTTCAATGACGTCATCGGTAAAGAGGAGATCGACTAGTTCTCTAACCTGTAGGGCTTCTTCACGGGAACCCTGCACTTTGACTTTTAAATTTGCCAAGTTGCTCAAAACTTGAACGGCTTCAACAATTGCATTTTCCTCTGCCGTGGGTTCTGTCTTATGTTCTTTCACTTCAATAAAATCCTTTGGAGTAAAGCCATCATTCAAGTCAGTCGTCAACCTACCATCACCCATCATCTCCAGAAGCTGATCCATTGCCTTCTCACGTGCCTTCGCCGAGTCGCGTCCAGCAACAGTGATCAATACATCTTCGGGGCTTTGGGGAATCGTGTATTGAACCATGGAATAGTATATTTGTACCTGCCAGTGATATCAATAATACTACCGGATATTAGTTCCCACAGCAAAAAGCCCCTGATCTGATGATCAGGGGCTTTTAAAAGCTTAAACGTTTCACCGCAGCGCCGTCTTACCTCAGTTTTTGACCTGGAAAATCCAGGTGGGCCCGTGGCTGCGATTTATAGTTTCCGGGTGCAAGCCCGGTATACTGCCATCGCAATCCTGTTCGATGCCCGTAAGAGAAAAGCATAGATCAAGAAACATTGTTGGCAGTCACCAACGCCGTAGTGAAACTAACGTCATCATAACCACTGTCTTGGTAAATCGACAGGGGGGATCGATAGGGATGATTGAGTGATTTTCTCTACCTCAATCACTATTTCAAATCAAACCTCCAGGATGCCGTAACGCTCTCCATCACTATTTCAAATCCTGCCGCCATGCTCTTGATCAATCGCTCTCATTAGGGCCCGGAGGATACCATAATGCTTCTATCTGTTGAATGAGCTGATTTAACTCTTCCTGGGGATGGATGGTATTGCAGGTTAAGGTCACATGACCTAGTTTGCGGCCTGGACGGGCATCACCCTTGCCATACCAATAGAGGTGGGCGTTGGGTATGGCCGATAGGGCGGAGCGCTGCTGGCCATAGTCGGATGTGGATGTTTCAAATCCCAGCAGATTAACCATCACTGCCTGGGGACAGTTCATGGCGGTGGATCCCAGGGGTAGCCCAGTCACCGCCCGTAGCTGCTGCTCAAACTGTGAGGTGAAGCAGGCATCCAGGGTGTAATGGCCTGAATTGTGGGTGCGGGGGGCAATTTCATTGATCAAAACCTGATCATCAGCGGTAAGAAATAACTCAATGCCAAAGATTCCGACCACGTCAAGCTGGGTCATGAGGGTAGTGGCAATATCTGCCACCTGCTGCTGGACTTTTTGGCTGACGGTGGCTGGGGCAATGACCCGACGACAGACCTGATCAATTTGTTGAGATTCGGTCACCGGATAGAGGGCAATTTTCCCTGTTTGGGAACGGGCGACCATGATGGCTAGTTCCCGTTCAAATGGAACAAACGCCTCTAGCAAAATGGGCTGGTGGCCCAATGTTGCCCAGGTGGTCCTAATGGCGTCAAGGTCGTTGAGGATAAATGTGCCCTGGCCATCATAGCCATGACGTCTGGTTTTGAGGGCCAGGGGTAGTCCCACCGAGGCAACACAGGCCTCTAGGTTGGGTTTGTCAGCGGCTGAATTGAGGGTGGCAAATTGGGGCGACGGCAGTCCTAACCGTTGGCAGTATAGGCGTTGGTCATACTTATCCAATAAGGGGGCCAAGCATCGGAGCTGGGGATAAAACGGGGTGCCCTTGTCTGCGAGCCTTTGTAAGGCGGGGAGATCAATAAACTCGTTTTCAAAGCTAATGACATCGCATTGGGTTGATAGGAGGGCGGTGGCGTTAGCGTCGGCCACCGCCCCTAGCACCACATGATCGGCCATGGCTACGGCTGGGTCGGATTGGTGGGGGGTTTGGACAATCAGACCCAGACCCAAGTTTTTTGCTTCGGTGGCCATCATCCAGGCCAATTGGCCACCACCAATAATTCCAACTTTTTTTGCTGTCTGTGCCATATACAACGCGAAGAATACAAAGGAAACGGTCAGGTTACCTTTTTTAACTGTCCCCTGTCCCAGGACAGGGGATGTCGTTTTTAAGGATGCTTGCCATAATATATCTTTACGTTTTATGCCTTAAGTGAAGACAATTGCTACGGCCGTTAAGTCATCCCAATTGTTCAACCCATCGTATCGCGCTACTTGAGCGCTTATCTATATATGTCTCAGCTGACGGTTAATTCTAAAACGTCCTCGTTAGAACTCTTTTCTTGTCTGTTAGATCAGCTAGTCCAGGGGCCGGTGGTTTTGGCTATTGTGACGGCTATTCACGGCCAAGTAGACTCGCAGGTGGGGGATAAGTTACTGGTGTGGGGCGATGCCCAAAGTGTCGGTAGCCTAACTGAGAATACGGTTAAGGCCACGGTCATTACCCAGGCGTTTGAGGTGCTCAAAACGGGTATTGCCCAGCGGATGGTAATTGATCCCGGAGACAATATGTTCGCTGTCTCTTCCGTGCCCAACGACCATAAATCTATGGATCAGGTCCATATTTGGTTGACCCGCTGGCAAGGGGAGGATGCGATCGCAACGGCTCAAGCGACCCTATCGGCGCTAAAGGCATCCCAGGTCAGTCGATTAATTGTCCCCCTCGTGACGGGCCAGTTTCCCTACATCATTAATCGTAATTCCCCATCGCTCCGCAACCTCCAGGGGCAAGATGCTTACATAGAAGACCTATAACCTCAGATCTTCCGCCATGGGTTAGGAAATCGGCCAAGTGTCTGCTCAGCGT
>CALHGI010000048.1 GCA_938029995.1 uncultured cyanobacterium
CGGGTCGACCTCAGGATGGGGCGTCGTAATGAGGCTGCTTTGCGTTAGTAATGGCCATGGGGAAGATCTAATCGCCATCAGGATTTTGCAGGCGCTGCAAGGGATGTTGCCTGATTTGCCCATGGCCGCTTTGCCGATTGTGGGGGAGGGTTGGCAATATCGAAAAGTGGGTATTGAGATTATTGGGCCAACAAAGCAAATGCCGTCCGGTGGGTTTATCTACATGGATAGCCAGCAGCTGGCTCGGGATCTTAAAGGTGGGCTGCTGCAGCTGACGGTGGCTCAGCTGCGGGCCATGGGCCAGTGGCTGCAACCCGATGATGTGGTGCTGGCGGTGGGGGATATTGTCCCCCTGTTGTTTGGCTGGCTCAGTCGCTGTGCCTATGGTTTTGTGGGTACCGCCAAGTCTGAATATTATGTGCGGGACGACCAGGGCAACTGCTTGGATCGGTCTACGGTGCTGGATGTCCTGGATTTTCAGCGCACCTGTGTCTATATGCCCTGGGAACGGTGGTTGATGCGACGCAGTGACTGTGTGTTTCCCCGGGACGGCATCACAACCCAGCGCCTACAGAAATGGGCGGTGGAGGCCTATGATGCGGGCAATCCGATGATGGATGGTTTTTGGATTCCCCCTGGCCAGGGGACCACGGACCTGGATCGTTTGACGGTTCTCCTGTTGC
Organism: uncultured cyanobacterium; assembly: GCA_938029995.1. Lineage (GTDB taxonomy): Bacteria > Cyanobacteriota > Cyanobacteriia > Phormidesmidales > Phormidesmidaceae > Leptothoe. The sequence continues at coordinate 684 of CALHGI010000048.1, forward strand.
CTGGGTCACGGGCGCCGGAGGCCTATGAAAATTGGCAACGGTTGCTGCGGGGGGCCAAGGATATTCATCGCCATTTGGGGAGGCCCGTGACGTTTTTGGCTGCGATTACCTCCAGCTTAGAGCTGGCAAGTTTGACGAAGGCGCTGGTGGACCATGGCTGGCAGGCGGACGGAGCGGACTATTGCCAGGGGGAGCACAGGCTATCCATGGCGACGGGGGCGTTTATGGATTACGCCCAGCGGGCAGACCTTGCGATCGCAACCGCCGGTACCGCCACCGAACAATTTGTGGGCCTGGGTAAACCCGTGATTACCCTGCCGGGTAACGGGCCCCAATTTACCCACAGCTTTGCCCAGGCCCAGGCCCGCCATCTGGGCCCCTCCGTCACCCTGGTGCCCGAACCCCATCAGGTAGCCGAAACCGTCCGCTCCATCCTGGATGATCCAGAACGACAGGCTGCGATCTATCAAAATGGACGGCACCGCATGGGGCCGCCGGGGGCCAGCCAGAGAATTGCTGAAATTTTGGCAAAAACTCTTTTGGCTAAACCGCCGGACTAACCACTGGACTAACCGCCGGGGTGTGCCGGGGCTTGTTGAATAACGCCGTCGTTAGGCAATTAACGCGCTGGCGGACTGGGCTTTTAAATATTCCGTATTCACCCCAGACTCGCGGGTCAGGGCAATTTTGCCCGTGCGGGCAATCTCACGAATGCCAAAGCGGTCTAGCACCTGGACAATGGCCACCATTTTTCCAGGATCTCCGACCACTTCTAAGGTTAGGGACTCGTCGGACGCGTCCACCACCCGGGCCCGAAAGATTTGGGCAAAGTTAATAATTTCTGACCGCGTGGCATTGGTGGCGTTCACCTTGAGCAGCATTAGCTCCCGCTCAACACAGGGTTTGGCGGTAATGTCGTTCACCTTGAGCACATTGATCAGCTTGTAGAGCTGCTTGGTCAACTGCTCAATCACGCCGTCGTCGCCGGGCACCACCATGGTGATGCGAGAAACACCTGTTTGCTCCGTGTAACCAACGGCCAGGCTCTCGATGTTGAATCCGCGACGGGCAAACAAGCCGGCAATCCGGGAGAGAACGCCTGCTTCGTCTTCGACCAAAACAGAAAGGGTGTGTTTCATGGGAGGGACAGGAATGGACGGCTAGCTAGTGGATGGCTAATTATTCTATGCCAGAACCTTGGCTTCTGATCACCGGCTTGATACAACGCAAGAACCCACTCCGTAGAATCTCGGTTTCTGGGACGTAACTAAAGGAAAAGCTAGGGTTCTGGAGAAGCATCCTGATACCGAACCCCTTTTGCGGAATTTTTATACATGCCAATGCCGATGCAAACATACTTCAGTCCATAAGCAAAACGGTTAAACAGCGCCTGGCATTCGTTCATCAACTCCTGGTGGGAGCACAGACACATGGGTAAGCACGTACTATTAATTGGGGTAAGCGAGGGGGAGCTGGCTGCTGAATATGCCAAACAGTCCCCTGTGGTTGCAAATATTAACGCTCTCAAGCAAACACTATTATCCGAAGTTGATGATCTGCGCGGGGATCAGATCATTACCCTCATCAATCCCGATTTACAGCAAATGCGCCATGCCCTGGCCCTAATCACCTACCGGTGTCGCCACGATGACCTCTGTTTGGTCTACTACACGGGCTGCGGTGTGATCGATGCCCACACCGGCACCATTTATTTGCCCGCCAACAACACAAGGCTGGATACCCTCACCACATCCGCCATTTCCAGCGACTATATCCGCCGGGCCCTGCCCTCCATCCAACCAGGGTTAAGTCGGGTGATGATTTTAGACTGCATGTGGGGGGCCCTGCCGTCCCACAATCCTGGCCCCGCGTCCCAAGCCGTCCTTGAGCCCCAGCCCCGCCTATCGGCTACGCAGCTGGCGGACTGCAACTGTTCCCTGTTTACGGCCCTCGGCAGTAGCGCCATGCCCTGGCCCACAACAGATAAGGGACTGTCGCTATACACCCATTGTTTAATTGAAGGTATTACCACCGGGCTGGCCGATGTGGACGCCGACGGCAGTATCTCCACGGGGGACTTGCAAGCCTATATGGCCCAGACCCTAAACGAGACTAATCTGGAGATTTTTCCCATTGCCCTCTGTTCCAATGGTGGTGCTTCCCAGGGCGGCGCTTCCCAGGGCGGCGTTCCCCTGGGGGGTGCCAGTGCCGATGAAGCCAGTGGCAACAACAGTGCTGGCTCTGCC
>CALHGI010000049.1 GCA_938029995.1 uncultured cyanobacterium
GCCGAAAATCAGGGCCATGACCACCGTGGTGCCCATGCGATCGCGCGCCTGCCGCTGCGCCTGATCATTGTGCTGGGAAATATTATCATTGGCCGCGCAAATGGCCTGTTCCATGGCCATGGCCACGGTTTCTGGATCGTGGATGGGCTGATCTTCTAACCATTCCAGTAGGGGCAGAAGCTCCTGTTCAATGGTTGCGATCGCAAGCTGACTGGCCACATCGCCACCATCGTGGCCCCCAATGCCGTCACACACCAATAGCAGCAGGGGCGGCCGATGCTTCGAATTCGCCTTCGGTCCCAGAATATGGGTTTGGATGCTACCACTACTGGGGGAACAAGCATCTTCATTGCGTTTACGGCTAGGCCCCCGATCGGTCACCACCGATAGGCCATATTCCACCCGATAACCCGCCGCCGCCGCCGCAATCGCCTGATCTAAACAGACCAACAGCACCTCTGGGGTGGTAATGTCCCCCTCAATCAAGTAGTTACACAGACCGTCCAAAAAATCCCGAATGGATGGCTGGGCCTGGGGGATTAACGTTTGCCAAGAAGCCCCCAAATTTCGGAGGGTGAATGGCTGGGAATCGTGGGACAGCTCCAGCAACCGCACCAGGGAAGCATGGACCCGCAAGTTACTGCCCAACAGCAAACTACTCGCCACCTGCTGCTCAATAAAATCGGGCCATAACCCGGCCACTTGCCACAGCCAGCTGAGCTGCCTGAGCGGTGAGGCCGTTGACCAAATCTCTGTCAGGGCAGGCAATAGGCTAGGCGTAGCATCGCCCGGAGCAGTAGCAATGGCGGCGGCATCCAGCAGCAGCATGCCACCATCCCCAGCCCCTTGATTGAGAAGGGCATAGGGCTGCGGCACATGGAGGCTAGACGGGGCCAGCATTAAGTAGGGCCACACATGGGCCGGCACCGGATCGGGGGAAGCGGGCGGGGACCCCGGCTCCGTATCCAGCACTATGCGCTGATGCTGCCAAACATAGCGGGGGTCTAACTTTTCGGGTCCCAAGGCCCCTGGTTCCAAGGACCCTTGTCCCACCACCCATAGGTAGTGATGGGGCACGAAAGTCTGGCAGGAGGCACAATTTTCAGTGCCTACCGGATTACTGGCCTGACATTCGGGGTTTGGACACTTAATCACTCTCGGATACCACGCGGGGTAGGCCCATACTATAGTTAAGCACCCGACTGCGGAGGTTATAGCTAATCTGACCTGACTGTAGAAGCGTTCTGACAAAATGCTCTAGATCAGACCCGATCCGGCGCAGGTTGTAATCAGTCAAGGCTTCGCCAGCGGCAGCATCAACTAACCGGTCAAACTCCCCATAGACTTGCTGGAGAGCCTCATCGGACCAATTAAACTCGTTATCAGGATCAACATCTAAGGTGAGTTGGCTCTCGCTGGGCACAAGCTCGTTCTTCTCAATGTCTCCCGCAAAAATATGAATATGGCGTGTGGTGGACTTGAGCAGCATGGATTGGTTGCATATTTTGTAAGACGCCTACATTGTAAACGTTCAGCCGCAAACGCTTCGTAGGACACTTGTGAGCTTTGCCCCCAGTTCACATATTGACGTTAACCGCGCCCATACTTCGATCGTATTACACACGCCGCTTAGACGGCCCCGGACATGACAAACTACCTCAAGCTATGGCTGATACGCCATGGGGAATCCCTAGGGAATATGGAGGGGCGCTTAGAGGGGCAAATGTCCACGCCCCTATCGCCCCAAGGGCAATGGCAGTCGCAGCAGCTAGCCGCCTACCTACACCACCAAGGCCCACCCACGGCACTCTATAGCAGCCCCCTACGGCGGGCGGTTGAAACAGCACACTATTTAACAACCGGTCAGCCCCCAACGCTAGTAGCGGATATTCAGGAGCTACACCAGGGAATTTTTCAAGGGCTCACCTGGGCCGAGGCTAGCCAACGTCATCCTGAAATTTGCGCGGCCCTCACCCAGTCCCTAGAGTATCAGCCAGTTCCTGGGGCAGAAACCCCCACGGCAGCTCACCAACGGGCCACGGACTGGTATCAAACACTCTGGCAGCGCCATGCCCCTGGGGATATGGTGTGGATGGTGACCCACGGGGGGTTTATGCAGCAGCTGATTAGGGTTATTTTGGGCTGCGATCGCACCTGGCAGATTCCCATTCGCCACACCGCCCTGTTCGAGTTTTGGCTACTCAACCCCATCCAAACCCACAGCAGCCACCATAATCCAGAATATTGGAAGATTTTAAAATTTAACGAAACCCCCCACCTAAAAACTCCATGGGGTAGCTCCGCCAGGTCAACAGACTAGAGAGGCTGGCCCCCAGGCTCCGTCTGGCCCATAACATTCAGGTGAAAACTCTACATCTTTCGCCACAAAAAACAAACGTGTTGTGTCCGGAGAATAGCCAAAGAGCGATGGATTTTACTAAACAGGTAGGGGAGGCCGGGTGCTGAATAAACAACTAGGCATCGTTAAAAATACGGAACTTGTAACACTGATTAAAGGTCATGGCTTTTTTGCGGTAACCTTAATTCCCATACGTTGGAACATCCTGGATGACCAAATGTCAGGGTTAATCGGGTAACCTACCTTTCTTGGGATGATTGCAGCCATAGTCTCGTGGAGACTGTTTTCATGTCTACAACTACACTCACCGATGTTAACGACGTTTTTGGGCAAGCCCAAGACGGTAGTGTCGCGGCCATAATTCAAATTCTTAACGAGCGGCTAGCGGATAACGGAATTCGTACTCGGGCTGTCTTTGCCGATAATGTGCTTCAGCTACTGTGCGAAGCCCCCACCCAGGAACAGCTGGAAAAATCAGTGGTGGTGGAATCCATTCGCAAAATCCTAGAAGCCATCTCCCCAAGGCGAATACGACGGGTCAACATCAATAGCCGTTTGGTCCAAGAACAGCAATTACTCTGGTTTGAAGAAGTCAACCGCGATCCAGAACACCATCTGTTGTGGGCGGAAATGATCACCCTCAAGCAACCCCACTGGGTGAAACGGATAGTCCGTGACTTTAGACGCCCTAAATTGCGGGGTACGATGCCTGCGGGCTCATCTAAATCTGACCTACGTCAGCGCAAATCATTGCTCAGTGGCATCATTGGTAGCCTATCCATTGCCCTACTCGTTTTAGGAGTGGGTATTTGGGCCTACAAGCAGCGGTTTGCCCCGTCCCTTGCGTCTTCTAGCGCCAGCACCCCTAGCCTGTCAGACCAGCAGACCACACCGGAGCAGGCCTCCCTAGACCAAACCGGAGCCGATCAACTCCCCCTACCCGAATCCTATGATTCCTTTGCCCGCGCCGTTCGCATTGCGGAACAGGCAGCCAAGGATGGAGCGGTGGCCAAAACATCGGCCAACTGGCTATCCCTGGCGGCTCGCTGGCAGCAGGCCTCGGATTTGATGGCGGAGGTACCCGCCTCGGACGAACGCTATCAAATTGCCCAAGATCGGGTAAATGCCTACCGTTCAAACAGCGAGAGCCTATTGCAAAAAGCTCGCCAAATAGAGGATTAACCCCAAGCTATCCGTTAGTGACAGCCGTTATTCAATACTCACACCGTTAAAGGTGGTGGACGTTGGCTTAGGGGCCACCGGCGCATCCTTAATTTGTTGGGTGCGCAGCCGATGCTTTTGAAAGTAGCCTTGCCATGCTTGGGGTGCGTTGAGGGTCTCCCCACCGTGGGTGGTCAGTCGCTGACGCACTTGGCAAAGCACCGGAGTGTTGACGCAGGCCCCCGAAATAATCACCTGCCCCTTAGTCAGGGCCGGTAGCTCCTTCAGCAGATCTCGACCGGCAGCTTCTACACCGTACTTAAGACTCTCCTGGTCCACCGGGTTCACAATGCGCATGAGAAACTGGCTCATGCATTGGGACAGGACATCGGAGTCCAGCTTGCCCGGCCGCTGGGTAATCAAACCCACCCCCAGGCCAAACTTTCGTCCTTCACTGAGGATGGTCCGCAGCACCGCCTTACAACGGGAGGGTTCCTTGGCTGGGGCAAACCGGTGGGCTTCTTCCACCAGCACAAACACAGGAAAGGGCAGATAGTTTTCATCTCCTGCTTCAATTTTGTCGCGGGCCGTATTGATGCGGGCATGGTAACTCTGGCGCAGCACCGCCGCGCAGATCACCTGCTGCTCTTCCTGGCTAATTTCGTTCATCTGCAACACGGTGACCTGCCCTGGCTCAAACAGATCCCGGGGGGCCATATGATTTACCTGGTGAAAGTAGGGGGAGCGGGCCAAACGATCCAGCTTCCATTCCAAAGCTGGGGCCGACGACCCTACCTTGTCATTACCTTCGTCATCAGCGGTGGTGTCCGCTTCGTACACCGCTGCGATCAGGTCGTTGACATTCCACCGATAGTCCCCCCGCTTGTGTTTACCCAAAATGGTAAATGCCTTATTGAGAATGGACTGCTGCCGGTCGCTCATCTCCGGCAGTAGGGTCAAAATGTCGTAATAGTCCAAGGAGGACATGCGAATTTGAATGTCGTCGGGGGTGAGAATTTGCACCTTGGGGGCATAACCATCACTGGCCTGAAAAGCCGCATGGCCACGCATTTCTGCCAGGGTGTTGTACTCGCCGTGGGGGTCAAAGATCAAGACCGCAGCCCGATTATAGGGTTGCAAAAATTCCTCAATCAGCACCCCCGCCGTATAGCTTTTACCGGACCCCGTACCGGCCAAAATAGCCATGTGAGTACTGACAATTTCTTTGACATCGAGGGCGACGGGCACAGCCCCCCCGGCCCGCAGCAACAGGGACCCAATTTGGGCAGAGCCCACCTCCCCTGGCTGCTTTTTGTTCACCACCTGCTGTAGGCGGCCGTCGGCCACAATACAAACCTTGGCCCCTGGGGTGGGGGTAATGCGAGGGTTAATAAACCCTAGGGCTGGGTGGAAGTAGCCAATGACATCCACCGTGACTTCATAAATTTCTGGATTGGGATAGGCAAACCCGATCAACGAGGCGATGGTGTCGGGGCTAATTTGGGTATCGGCAAAAAGTCGGTCGGGCAAATGATCGATTAGTCGCCGGTCAGAAATCTTGCCTAGAATTTCCCAGGTCCCAGAGCTGTCATTGGGGGCAGCGATTTCATAAAATACGAACTCGCCAATTTTGACCTGGTGATTATCGGCAGTAATGAAAAGATATTGGTTACCATCTTCGCCGGGACCTTTGACGGTTCCGATGACCGGGTTTGATTGGGCCAGTGAGGTCATAGGGGTGCGATCGCATCAGCGTTAGCCATGAACTAGCCAACATCCATCACTATAGTAAACATGTATTGCTTACAGCAATCTTCTTAAAGATTGATCGCTATCAGCAATCTTAAATACTGATAGCTAAACCGATCGCCACAAAACGGTCTGATAGTTTTGACTAAAAAGTTCCCCCACTTTTTTCAACGTCCGCAGTAGCATCCTGAAAAGTTCTGCAAACCTTGGTAAGAAAGGGAGAACGGCATCGAAACAATGCTTCAAATAGAAGTCCGCACGATGACACGTTCTCCATGGGGGACATGGAAAATGACGAATATACCAGGGCTGAGTTCCCTAGTATTATTCACGGGCATCCGGCAAAATCACCATGGCATCACCAAAAGAATAAAACCGATAGGCTTGATTAATCGCCATTTGATAAAGCTCCATCAAACGCCGACGCCCCACGAGGGCACTCACCAGCATCAGCAGGCTAGAGCCCGGTAGGTGAAAATTAGTGATTAAACCATCCACTACTTTCCATCGATAACCAGGGTAAATAAATAAATTGACAGGACCTTGATACGCCTTCAGCTCCCCCTCTTGGGTAGCCACGCCCTCCAGGGTGCGGATGGAGGTCGTACCCACGGCAAAAACATGGTTGCCCCGGGCCTTTGTTTCCTGAATTAAATCCACCGTTTTTTGAGGCAAATCGACCCACTCAGCATGCATTTGATGGTCCTTAATGGCCGCAGCTTCCACGGGGCGAAAGGTCCCCAACCCCACATGGAGGGTGACCTCAGCCCGCTGGATGCCCCGTTGTTCCAATTCACGGAATACCGCTGGGGTAAAGTGCAACCCAGCGGTGGGTGCTGCCACCGCACCGGGATGTTGGGCATAGATGGTTTGATACTGGTCGGGTTCTGCCCGGGAATGCTGAATGTAGGGGGGCAAAGGAACTTCCCCAAAGGATTCCATGAGCTGCTCTACGGGTGTATCTGTGGTGGACTCAAAGGTGACTAGTCGACCGCCAGTGGTGCGATCGCAGGAATCCACACGGGCCTTAAACAAAGGCTGATCCACATCTGGACCAAAATGAATCCAACTCCCCGGCTTTAAACGTCGTCCTGGCTTAACCAGAGCCAGCCATTGGGGTGGACGAGGCTCTAGTAATAAAACTTCAACCTTTGCCCCACTCGGTTTATATCCATACATTCGAGCCGGAATGACTCGCGTATTATTAATGATAAGTAGATCTCCAGCACCCAGAAACTTAGGCAAGTCTCTAAAATGAACATGTTCGTGTTCGTTTCTAGAGGAAACAACCATCAATCGAGACTGATCTCGAGGGTTGGCTGGCTCCTGGGCAATCAAAGCAGCGGGTAAATCATATTGATAAGCCGCTAAGGAATAATCGCCATGCGTCTGATGTTGATTAGTGGAATCGTAGCTATGGGGCTGCGGACGGTCACTTGATTGGGACATGGAACAAAGAAACAGCGGGACAATTACCGTTGATTTTTTGATAAAGGGGTCTGGTCAGTCTTACCCAGTCGATGGATTTAATGCCAGACTGTTAATGAATTAGTGGCATGTTCTATAGATCGGCTGTCGGCACACTTGCCTTTGCTAATTGAGGGGCTCAACCTACTTATCAAATTTGTGATTGGTTCAGCATCTAACATATTGTCTGACGTGTGGGTTTACACCCAAGCTGAGCATCCCCCCATAATTAAAACGATCTAGACTGTAGCACTGCGTTATACCTATGGATTACGTTTACTATCTATCCAATGCCAGTCTTGTTCTGCGGGTTGTTGAACGGCTACATCGCCTAACTCAACTACCACTAGAGTTTGTCAGTGTGATCCATCGCATCGATGGCTGGATTGTTCGGATCAGACTCCATGAAAGCGTTGCTGCTGACACTGCGTCCAATTTTCAAGCTTTTCTAGATGAAGTAGGCGGTCGCTCCACCCCCGGCTATCGGATTCGCATGGCCCTATGGGGCCTCGAAACAGGCCAAACCCCCGTGGATGTGATGCGTCGCTACCAAGTGGCCGTCGTTTCCCACGGCAAGCCAGACAGTTACGAAATAGAAGAGTTTCGCAAGCAATTTGTGGAAGGATTAGGATACTGTCCCGAAACGTTGGCTTAGGACGAAACGTTGGCTTAGGGCATCGTGAATGGGTCAGACGACCAGGGCATGGCCCCAGGCTTAGCTGCCAATGGCATTCACCAAGTAATCTTGCAATATCAAATATCGTCGCCCATCAGGTAAGGCAACATAGGCTTTAGCTGATTTTGGTTTGCCAGCATGGCAACTGACTAAGGCCACATCTAATCGACACGGTAGATGGACTAGGTGGGGATGACGCGTTAAAAATAGCTGGGCGGTGGTGCGGAGTTTCCGCTGCTTTGCTGGGGTGATGGATAGCAGACCATCCAGGTCCCAGTTACCTCGACTTCGGGTTTTCACTTCGACAAACGCCAGCATTGGGCTGCTGAGGTTGCCCCCCTGGACGTTATATCCCTGGGCCACCAGGTCTAACTCTCCCCAGCGGCAGTGCCAACGCCGATGGAGAATTTCCCACCCCTGTTGGATGAGCCAATTCTGGACCAATTGCTCACCATAAATGCCTAGGTCTTGGTCCGCCATGCTAAAAAAATATCACCCTAGAACTAGGGTGCCCTGGGGGTTAGGCATCACATCAAGTATCGTTAACTAACGGTTTACCCCTCGATGAAGATTGCTCAAAAACTGGGTACCATGGACACACCCCCTTGGCATCGCCCCCAAACGTTATGAGCCCAAAATTACAAGCTGCTATTCATACCGAGTACCAACAAGCATTTGACCGCTGCACGGTACGTTCAGAATCGCTAGGTTTGGCCCATGGCATTGCCAAGCGGATGGTCGATCTAAAATCGCACTACGACGGGATTGAGAAAAAAACCAATGTTCCCTGGTGGTTTGCAGGCATTTTGCACTACAAAGAGTGGAATTTTCGTGAACCGGAACTCTTTGAACAAAAAATTGCTGACGTTCTCATTGCCAAGAACTATCACCAGGCCAAACCTCGTACCCTAGCCGCCTACCTCTGGGGGTTTGATCTGTGGAATGGGTTTCAGGATGGCGCGGGCAATAAATCCACCTGGGTATGGGGCAGCACCAATATTTTGGCAAAGCAGGCCCAGCAGATGGGTGCAGGCGGCATTCTGAAACATTTGAATGCCCAAGGATTAGTGAACGTCAACACATCCACCCAAGCATCGAAGGCACCGAAAGCGCCACAAACGACCAAAGCCCAATCTGCAACGACTAAGGCGAAAAAGACCCAGGCTGGCAAAAAGGGGAAAAAGCTTCCCGTCATGTACTTCTCCCAACGGGACAATGCGGCCCAAGCCCACCGCACTTGCAACACGGCCAGCTGCTGGATGGGAGCACTCTATATGAAAACCTCCCTGTGGGAAGACTGTGGCGAAGATCAGAATGCTGACCTAAATTTCTATTTACCCAAGGTAGAGGCCTATGGCGACACCACAGACCATGGAGCCCAGACCAATGCATTGAACAACTTGGGGGTGAAATCGGCATGGCACACCACCCTCTCCCTGGACGATGTCAAGCAGGAACTCAATGCCGGTCGTCCGGTGGTGCTGGGCGTCCTGCATAAGGGACATGTGAGTTCCCCCCGCGGCGGTGGCCATATGATTTTGGCCGTGGGCTACGACGACACAGGCATGTTCATTCACGATCCCTACGGCGAGATGGATCTAGTCAATGGGGACTATCCAGGTTCAAAGGATGGCTCCTATCGCCACTACAGCTATAAAAATTTGGGAGCCCGGTTTGAAGTGGACGGTCCCAGTACGGGATGGGGACGTCTGTTTCTAGGGAAGCGACAATAACCCCATGCTGATTAGGGCCTATTCACGGGTCTAACTGGCCATAAAACTCACCCACCCAAGGTAACCCCGCTAGGTCTTCAAAGGCGACCTGCCGCTCACGCTCTAGTTCAGCGATGCGTTTTTTCTCGGCATAGCTTTGCTTTTGATAGTAGGCACATTCATTGGGGTGGATTTCCATATCTGTTTCTTCCCACAGTTTAAGGAAATAGCGATAACGCTTTTCGCATAGGGTTTTCTCCATACAGGCCACCGATGCTCGAATAATTAGGGGGGCGCGGAGAATATCCCGTTGGGTCTTTTCATCTAAATAGAGGAGATGGTGGACCTGGGACAGGGGGCCCGTGGATTCTGAAGCCAGGTTGCGCAGCTGCTCGAGTAGACGCACTGGCGATGTTTCTGTTTGGGCCTCATCTGCTAGCTGCCATTGCAGCATCATGCGCCAGAGGGCACGGTGGTGCGAAAAACTCAGCTGCAAGTCCCGTTCTTCGAGGGCCTGTTTTACGGTCTGACGATTGGTGGGCATGTGAATGTAGACCCTAAGGAGCCACCCCTCGGCTTCTTCCAGCGCACTTTTTTTAATGGCGACTTTGAAGCTTTTTTTGGCCTCATCAGGGGAGCGGCGCTGGCGGCGAACCTGGGCCAAAAAGTTTTCCGCCAGCAGCGGCACAAGACGGGCATCACCCTGGCTAAAGATTTCGGCACAGTGGCGAATGTAGTGGGTGCGGGTGTCGGCGTTGGCAATGTCCGCCAGTAGCTGAACGATGTCTTGGGAGGCGGTTTGAAACTGGTCGGCCTGTTTGAGGTCTAGGGTGAGTAGGGTTTGCTGAATTTGCCAATCGAGCCATAGGGGGGCCGCTTCCACTAGGGCGTTATATTCATCTGAAACATGGGTGCGGAGATAGTCGTCGGGGTCCTTACCGTCAGGAATATTGAGGATGCGTAGCTGCACATCTCCCCGGTGGGCCATTTCGGCCACTTCCCCAATGGCCCGTTGGGCTGCTTTGATGCCAGCCGCGTCGGCATCGAAGTTGAAAATAATTTGCTTAGATTCGGTATAGCGCAACAGCTGACGCACCTGCCCCGCATTCAGGGCCGTACCCAAGGAGGCCACGGCATTGGTGATGCCTGCGGCATGGAGGGCAACCACATCGAAATAGCCCTCAACGACAATGGCACGATCTTGCTTTGCGATCGCACCCTTCGCCTTATCCAACCCATACAAGGTTTTACCCTTATCAAATAACTCAGTATCGGGTGAGTTGAGATATTTGGGTTTTACATCCCCCAAACAACGGCCCCCAAAGCCAATAATGCGGCCATTGGGATCGTAAATAGGCACCATGACCCGGTCACGAAAGCGATCGTAGTAACCGGTGCCATTTTTATTCGGGACAATTAGCCCCGCCTGTTCGACCAACTTAACCGAATAGTTTTTTTGCTCCACCAAATAGCCATAGAGAGGCTGCCAACCATCAGGGGCATAGCCAAAGGTAAACCGCTTGAGAATTTCGTCACTGAATTGGCGTTGCGATCTCAAATACTCCAGCGCCTGCTGCCCTGCACTTTGGTAGAGGGCATGTTCATAGAACTTAGCCGTCACCGTGAGAATTTCAAACAGCTGCTCCCGAAGCGTAATGGTCCGCTGATACTCCTGCTGCTTAGCCGGTTCCAGGGTCTTTACCGGCACCTGATAACGGCGCGCTAGATCTAGGACAACTTCAGCAAAGGACTGCTGACCCAGTTCCATCAAAAACTTAAAGGTATTCCCCCCCGCCCCACAGCTAAAGCAGTAGTAAAACTGCTTCGCTGGACTCACACTAAAGCTAGGCGACTTATCATCGTGAAACGGACAGAGCCCCGTAAAGTCCTTCCCCTGCTTTTTAAGCACCACATGCTCCGACACCACATCGACGATATCCGCCCGTTGGCGCACATCGTCGATGGTATCTGGATGAATACGTGGAGAACTCATAACGTGGAAACAGCGTTTTGAAACCTATGAACCATCATAAGACCAATATCTAAGGGAAGGAGGCTTTGACTCACCATCGCACCATCCCCAGGGCCCAATCTAGGCATGCTGACCCTAAAATCACTCCACGGTCATCCCCCTAAACAGACGTAGGATCGATCAATAGATCAAACCGGACAACAATGCCTAGCCTTCACCATATCGAGAAAGATCAATAAAAATCTCCACACGTTATATCCATCAGGACACAGTCCATCTGACAAACACAAGAGATAAAAATAACTACAACACACCACTGTCAACCTCTCAAACAACAACTTCCCATCGAACAATATCTTTCTTCAGAATCTTTTTTGGCTTTTTAGAACACATAAAGTGACGCCAAAACAAACCCATAGCCAGAAGACCTCTTCAAGACCCCATTGAAGTTAACTAACCTTAAAAACTTAAGAGAGAGATTATCTTAGCCCCAAACAAACCCTAAAAACACAGGCTACATTGGCACCAGTCTCTCACGATGAACAAGGCTCTAAACTCCTGTTATTCACCCAACCATAGGTTCGCTGACATGGGAACGTGTGGAATGCCAAAAACAGTCCAAGATATGAGGTAAACGTGGCTACTACATAAATATGGAAGCTGGCCATGGCTAGATGCGAACATGCCGCATAAAGCCAACTCAAAGACCATCAATCTTCTGGTTCACATGGGAATACTGTAAATGCCAAACATAGTCCATAACCGGCTGTGTACCACAATACAGAACCGTTTGCCGTTCCCTATGAAAGCCGCTATTGATAACATTACGCTGATCAATAAGTTCCTCAAAGGGGAAGATTCTCTTCTGGCCAATAGAGAACTGCGGGTAGAAAAAGCATTGGATGAAACCCAACTGCTCACAACCCAAGGCATTTTACTAGCCAAAGGACGCCTCACTGACCACCTGCCTAATATTGTTATTCGTCTCAAGTCTGACTATTGGGAACTGCTCAATCAGCAGGCGCTAGATGCCTGCTTTATTCCCCTGCACCTACAGCAAGATCAACTAGATGGGGCGACATTTACCCAATATGACTACCACAGTGTACCGGAAGGCTATCAGGTGCACTGTCAAGAAGCGGCATCTTTTTGGAAAACCTGGTGGATCAACCATCGCAAACTGCAGCTGATGGATATGCTGCTGCTGTGCAAAAAACGTTGGTACCCCGTCAAGGAGATGATGTGTGATACCGGCACTATCTATGTCAAAACTTGGCGAGAAGAGCAAACCCTGTCCATATCAGAGATCGTGATTTGGCTCGATCGCAATACCCAAGCACATCGACAGCCCCTCAATTATCCCAAACGCTCCAAAACCCAGAGACCTGCCGTCACACAGCCATCCCGCACCCATGTACTGGGTGAGCCATCAGAACAAATCATAGTGCCTGACAATCTACGTAAGGTGATTAAAGCGGATAACAATAGATTGCTGGTGCATACTGTTCTAGGTCCCGTCATTATTGAAGGCCAAAACCTGACCTGTATCCTAGCCCGCAAGGCAGTCAAAACATCTCGGTAAGGCGGCCACAGGGGATCGGGGGCAAACCGCTGCAAGCTTTAATCGGCTATTCCCTAGTCACCACAATGACAGAACCATGGGCGGTACGAGGGCTTAAAAAGCCCGCTAAAGCTGGTATAGCCGTCGCCCTCTAGAACTTAGCCATATGCGCCAAGCTGAGCTATGGGCGCCAAGCTATGGTTACCCCATGCCATTAATTGCCAATATCAATCCGACCCACGGATGTGTCAGGGTAATAGGCGGATAGAATTTCGTAGTAAAGATAACCTTCCTGGGCTAGGTCCAACGCCCCGGTTTGACTCATGCCATAACCACTGTGGGCATCGTCAACAATCGCTTGGTTGGCCGCATATAGGGATTCCACCACGCCACCGCCATAGCTAATATATTCTCCGGCTGTGTCATGGACCGCTTGGTGGGTGGAACTGGCTTCGGTTAATAATCCTTTGTAGGCCTGGTAGCGCTGAGTGTCATCGAGATCATAGGCCCGCCGCTGGTGGCGAACCGTATGGACAATCGCATAGGAACGGGCGGCCACCGCTTGGGCTTTGAGGGCTTCTAAGGACCAGCTGGCAGACATTTCAGCGCCCACCACACTATACAGATACTCCCTTAGCAGCACATAATTTACCGCCATGACGCCACCCTCCTGCCACAGCAGTAGCAGCCGTCCACGGTACCAGCGATCCCCTACGGCCACGTAGCCATTATTATCGGGTTCTAACCAGACGGCCGTTGGGACTGACTGGCCATTGACCAACAGACCACGGTCATCAGTACTGACTTGATACCCAACGCCAGCGGGCAGGTTTTCAATGAGGTTACCGTCAGGAGTGACCATGGCTCCCCCTGCGGATGCGGCCACCGTTACGGTAGACGCTCGCTTGGTTAAAGCGACCCGCATTTCCGTATAGCTATCAATGGTTGCATTATTGGAGGGCTCTGGGGGCAGCGCGCTGACGTTGACTTTGGGAGCTGAAGCCTGAGGCGGTGGTGCAGTGGGCGCGGTGGCACGGGGTTGGGGGGACGGACTCGCTGGCTTGGCCGCACTGGCCGGTTTGGCCGCACTGGCCGGTTTAGCGGCACTGGCTGGCTTAGCGGCACTGCCCGGTTTAGCGGCGCTCGCCGGTTTTGCCCCACTGGCTGGCTTAGCGGCGCTCGCTGGCTTAGCAGCACTCGCTGAGGGCTTAGCCACCAAGGTTTTGACCCTTTTGAGCATCAACCACTGCCCTAGGGCAACGGCATCGGCTTTAATAAAGGGCTCAAGGGGCTCTGGGGTAGCTGAGCTTTTCTTGATGTTTGAATGACGGGTTCTTTTGGCCTGGGGCGAGATGGGGGCCGGGCTTGATGGCTGCTGCGCACCCTGGGTGTCTACATTAGTCGGTTTGGGGGGAGTTGGTTCAGCCGCAGGGGTCACCTGCCCTGTTTGTGTCTTACGGGTGTCAACGCTAGCGGTTTCCGCCTGAACGCTTTTCAAACCTAAGCCCGCCAGGGACATAGCTGCCACTGCACCCAATAAACCTAGGCTGGCAATTTTATTAAACGATTTCAGGGACATATAAATTTCAATAATCAGTTAAATAATCAAAGAATTAAATGGGCTATCGAAATCGGTGAGTCCCACCGACAGATGACCATGACCTCTTTGAACTAGATGGTTAAGGGTGGGCGATGAGTTTTTATAGTGGATTAGAAATAGTAATTTACTTTTGTAACTAGTTTCTATTATACGGTGATGTTATCCATTCGGTTTTGCGGGGCATATCGTAACTTCTAGGCTGCCCTAAGGGAGGGGAATTCTGTCAATGACAGGCCCCCATTATGGTTTTGCATCATCGCAGACCCCGGCTAAGCTTGCAGAACGAATTGATCCCAGTGGGTGATGGCGTTGATGTGGGATGGTGCGGCGGATGATGAAGCCCGCTCTGCGGAACGATCAAAGTAAATTGACTGCATCCCCAGCTGTTGTGGTGCGATCGCATCATTAGTTAAATGATCGCCAATAAACAGTACTCGTTCAGGGGGTGGATTTCCGGCTAGTTCCAGGGCCATTTGATAAACGGCCTCCCCAGGCTTGCGTTTACCACAGTCGGCACTGTCTAAAACGAATTTGAAGTAGGATCGAAGACCATGGCGCTCTAACATTTTGGCAGGCCAATCCGCCAGGAAAAAGTTGGAAATCACCCCCATGGATACCTGGCTTTGACACCGCTGTAGCATACTTTCCACCCCAGCAGGCAGCCTTAATGTGTGGGGAAAGCAGTCCATAAACTGAATCTCCATCTCCGCCAACACTCGCTCCACCGTGGCAGGGTCTGCCCCGGGACGGTAGGTGGCCAATAGATTCCGAAACCGTTGCTGGAGTGATTGCTCATGGGGCTTCCCCACAATATGCTCTCGCCGCCAACGCAGGTAGTCCGCACGCACATCTGCAATATCTTGGTACAGGCCAGCGGCCACAGGCACCTGATACATGGGGGCCAAACCGGCATCATGACCGGAAGTATCAAAATCGTCAACTAGGGTATTGAAACAGTCAAAAAAAATCCAGTCGAGGGATGTACTTGTGACCATAGTGAATGCTGCCCTATATCCCAAATACTCAAAAGTTCTTTCCTAGGGTAGCGCCATTGGGTAAGTTCAATCAGAATCTAATACAGCCTCCTAGGCGATCGCTTAGCAGGCATTTGCCAACTGCTCAAACTGGACTACACTCCTTTCAACAATTCCCACACTGGCCTGCCAAAACTGAGGCTGTGAAATATCCTGCTGTAGATGGTGGGCCACTAAGGCCTCGGCGGTCATGGTGCCCGTATCCCGCAGCATGGCGGTGTATAGGTTGTTAAAGCCGACGCCATGGTGCTCCTGCTGGGCATAAATGCCCAAACTGAACAAATACCCAAATAGGTAGGGATAGTTATAGAACCCGAGCTGGGTGATGGAAAAATGTAGTTT
>CALHGI010000050.1 GCA_938029995.1 uncultured cyanobacterium
TCTTGCCTTAGGGTCTCTTCTTTTCGCCACAACCCTTGGCATTTCCTTAGTACCTATTCTAGATGCTGAGTCGGCAGTGAGACGGGCATTACATGTACGACGCTCCTCGGGGACGGTAACAACCGTAAACGGACAATGGAAAAGAACACAGTCGGGGGATCGGCTCACGGCCCGTGGTCACGGTATTATCACCGGTTATCGTTCCAGTGCAAATTTATCCATTGACGGTGGTAGTGGCTCCATCTCAGTTGCCCAAAATACCCACATGAAAGTACAACAACTTTCTGTGGCATCGGCGGGGGGGCATGTGACCGTCATCGATGTTCCCCGCGGTCAAGCTCGGGTGCGGGTGCGCCCCTTTACAAACCCGAGTTCTCGGTTTGAACTGCACACCCCCAGTGGAGTCGCTGCGGTCAGGGGGACTGACTTTGGTGTGTCAGTGTCAGAAGATGGTAAGACCGGTGTAGCGACCCTAGAAGGCAGGGTGGATGCTAGTGCCCAATCTGTTGCGGTGCCGGTGGAGGCGGGGATGGTGTCGATTATTCGACCTGGTGAGACGCCCAGCCCGGCCCAGCCGTTGGATAGGGAGCTGGATATTCAATGGACCCTGTATGAGTGGAGAGACAATCGCCTACACATAGAAGGTCATATTAATCCGGCCAATGCCTTATTGGTGGCAGAGGAGGAAATTTCCGTCAATCGTGCTGGTTACTTTAAAGCTGACCTGCCGTTGAAAAAGCGGACTCATCGGGTGATTGCAACTGTCAAAAACCCCATGGGTGAAACGCGGGACCATCGCTTATTTCGTTGGATTGCCCATGATTTTGATTTATAGGCCGTCAGTGTTTAGTGGACCGGAATCAAGGGGAGGTCGCCACGGGCACGGGGGAGATGTAGGGCGCAAGCACCCTGGTTTCCAACCCTCGCTTAAGGTTTTGCCCAGGGGCTAAGTTTGTCGGAATACTAAGGTAGTCCGGATACTAGGGCTGTCGGCATGACTTAGGTAAGGTCCCCCGTATCACCAACGTTTGCTAAGGCGATAGGCCAGGGTCCCATGGGGATGATCCTTCATCGCCCTCAAGGTTATCTTTTTATAGCAAATATTGCTACACCCATTGATATAGGGAAATATCTGAAGGAATGACTGACCTGCTAGATTTATGGATCTGCTCTGATGGCAAATGCCAAACGACTAAATAGAAGAGCCTTTGGGGCACTGATGGCAACAACAACCTTAGGGGTGGTCCTGAATCCTAAGGCCTTATTGGCTAATACGAGCTCGAGCCGCTGGCTACGGGTACAGCGGGTTTCTGGGGGTGTAATCACCTTTAATGGTCAGCGTCAGTATGCCAGGGTGGGCGACTATTTGACTTCAGTGGGCCATGGACTGGCGACGGACCGTCGCTCTACGGCCCATTTGGCCATAGATGATGGCATTGCATCTGTGGCGGTGGCTCAAAATACCCAGATGACCATTCAGCAGCTGTCCGTTTCCCGTGATGGAGCTCGTATTACGGTATTAGATGTTCCCCAGGGGCAGGTTAGATTTCAGGTGCGACGATTTACTAATCCGAATTCTCGGTTAGAGTTGCGTACGCCCAGCGGTGTGGCCGCCGTTAGGGGAACTAATTTTGGGATTTCTGTCAATCAGCAGGGGCAAACCAACGTGGCCGCCCTCGAAGGTCAGGTGGAGGCAGGGGCCCAAGGGGGAAGGGTCTTGGTGAATGCTGGTAAGATGTCCATCATTTATCCGGGCTCGTCTCCCACCATCGCCCGCGAACTTGATCGCGAACTGGATATTCGATGGAAAGATTATGAGTGGCGGGACAGTGGGTGTTATATGGCTGGATATGCCGATGCTGCTAATCTTCTTTGGGTTAATAACCAGGAGGTTTCTGTAGATCGGGCAGGTTATTTTGCTCAGACTATTCCTTTTGCGCGCCAGCGCCGTGTTGTGTCAATTGTGGTGCAGAACCCCATGGGGGAAACCCGGACCCATAAGATTTTTCCTCGGGGGGAATGATCCGGTGTGCTAAGGCAAGGTCAGGAGTAGCGGCAGCGGCTGGAGATTAGAATTTTAGAAGGCAAGGTCAGGAGTAACGGCAGCGGCTGGAGATTAGAATTTTAGGATGAGTCGTATAGATAGGTAGGTTATGCAACAGTGGCTGAACCCGTTTAGAAACAAGAATAGGGCGGTGCGATCGCAACAGCAGTGGCTCTATATGTTTCTAGGTCCTGGGCTGGCCGCCGCTGGCCTAGGATTAGCCTTAACGCTACTGGGCGCCTGGAATCCACTGGAGCGAGGTGTTTACAATCGTTTATTCTACACTCGAGAACAGCTTAATCCCCTGGCATGGGACGATAAAATTGTTGTTATTGCCATTGATGGAGATAGTTTAGGGGAGTATGGTCCCTACCCTTGGAAACGCGATCTCTACGCCGATTTATTGTATCGGCTTGAAATTGTTCAACCTGCAGCGGTGGGCTTTGATATCCTCATGCCAGAATCCACCCCAGAGGATGCGGCATTTGCAGAGGCCATCACCTTTAATCCGAACGTGGTCCTATCCATTGGGGGAGATAATCAAGGGAATTTTATTGATATTGCCAACACCATTGTCCCGGAGACTGGGGGTGCCTTTCCCGTCGGCCACGTGAAACACATTACCGATGCTGACGGTATTAGTCGCCGGGCGTTTCTCTATGAAAGGCAAGACGAATCCGTGATTGTAGATAGCCTAGCTATTGCCTTACTGAGGCAATACCAAGACAGCCTAGACAACACCATTAGCGCTGATCTTTCTGATACGGTAGATATCCCTCAAACCCTGCTAAAAAGCTTTGAAGAGTTTGACCAAAACCAACCCGCATGGATTAATTGGCCCGGCCCAATCCATCCACTCAAATTAAAAAATATCGATAGCCCTGGCATTACCACCTTATCTTTTCAGGAGGTGATGAATAATGACGATGTGCTTGATCAGCTGCAAAATAAAATCATATTGGTGGGCTACACCGCAACGGGGGTGGTCGGAAATATAGAAGACCCGCTTAAAACACCGTTTTCCAGGGCTATTCCTGATTCTGGCGTATTTATCCATGCGGCCCTCCTAGACAACTTGCTCAATAATCGTTTTCTTGCGGTTCTGCCTAAATCTTGGACCTTAGCTCTAGTTATTCTCAGTGGCTTTGGCAGTGGCCTTGTCCTGAGTCCCCTTAGGTTAAGGGGCCGGTTCTTGTTTTTACTGATTCTCGTCCCAGCCTGGTTTACGGTAGCCTACACCTGTTTTGCGACCACTAATCTGCTGATCCCCATGGCGGCCCCCATCGGCACTACGCTACTGGGGATGATGTTTTTTCAAATTGCTGAACAAAGAGAACGCCAGGCCCTCACCGATCTCTTTGCCATTAGCCTCTCACCTGAAATGGCTGATTTTGTGTGGCAGCATAAAGACGAACTGCTTTCAGAGGGGCAAATCCATGCGCAAGAACTGACTGCGACCGTTCTATTCACCGATATTCGAGGGTTTACCTCTATCACTGAAAAACTTCCCTCAAAAGACCTGTTGATCTGGCTCAACCGTTACTTTGAGGTGATGACCGAATGCATTATGGATAATGGTGGAGTGGTCGATAAATATATCGGCGATGCAATTATGGCCGCTTTCGGTACCCCAGTTTCCCGTAAGGGGGAAACTGCGATTCAGCAGGATGCCCTGAATGCGGCGAAGGCAAGCATGGCGATGATCATGCGACTCAAGGACTTGAATGAAGAATTTCAAGCCCAAGGATTACCCACCGTTAAATTTGGCGTAGGATTGCATACTGGGCCTTTGGTCGCAGGTACCGTCGGTAGCCGCACTCGGGCTAACTATTCTCTCTTTGGCGATACCGTTAATATTGCTGCCCGCCTGCAAGATATGACCAAACAATTGACTAGGGATTCCCCTTATCCAATTTTGATGAGTGAATCCACCTATCAATATGTGAGCGAACACTACACCATCAGCGCGGAAAAAGCCAAGATCCAGCTACGGGGACGCACGGCTCAAACCACTGTGTATGCGCTAAGCGGTATCAAAACCGTAGCCCCCCAATAGGGGCATATGCACCATGGAGCCCTATGGAAATGGCACTGATATAAAAGGCGGAGATAAGGCTCCAGGGCTGATGATCTGAGACGATTAAACCCCGTACCTTCGATTGCCTCTGCCATGGCAAATCGTTGCCAGGCACTGGGCAACAGTTTAATGCTGGCTGTTCTGTGAGGGGGAATTTTGGCTGTGACAATATTTTGGCTGTGACAATATTGTTGTCGGGCATTTTAAATGCAAGTCTCCCCCATGGAGACATCGATTTCTCTATGGGGGAGATTAATCGTTGAACTGTTACTCAACGGTTACGGACTTAGCCAAGTTACGGGGTTGATCCACGTCTAAACCTCGTCGTGCAGCAATGTGATAGGACAACAATTGCAAAGGCAAGACCGTCAGCATGGGAGAGAGCAACTCATCCACCGTTGGTACTGGCAACAGGGTATCAAAGGTATGCTCCGCTTCGGGGTCATTGGCTGGGGCCACCCCGATGAGCTGGGCATCGCGGGCCTTGGCTTCCTGGGCATTGGAGAGGACTTTGTCATAGACAGAACCCGGAACTGCGATCGCAACCACCGGCACCTTTGCATCCAATAACGCAATCGGTCCATGCTTCATCTCCCCAGCCGGATATCCCTCCGCATGGATATAGCTAATTTCCTTCAGCTTCAGTGCCCCTTCCAAGGCAATGGGATAATTTACCCCGCGACCAATAAAGATAAAGTCCTGGGTCTCCGTAAAGCTGTGGGCCAACTCTTCCGTGTAACTTTCCTGCTGTGCGATCACCTGCTCCATATGGTTAGGCAACTGGCGCATGCCCTCGATCAGCTCAGCCAGCTGCTGGCCAGAAAGCGTTTTCCGTTGGTAGGCCAGCTCCAACGCCAAGAAGTAGAACGCCATCAGCTGAGCCACAAACGTCTTAGTGGCCGCTACTCCAATTTCAATGCCCGCATGGGTGGCCACCACATTGGGAATCAGTCGTCCCAAGGAGCTTTCAGGCCGGTTGGTAATCCCCAACATACGAGGGGCAAAGGCCTCTCCCCCTTGTTCCGTCCGGCGAGTTTGCTCCATTTCCAACGCCGCCAGGGTATCCGCCGTTTCCCCCGACTGGGTCACACCAATGGTGAGGGCATTAGCAATCATCGGCGTGGGTGAATAGCGAAACTCCGAGGCGTAGTGCACCACCGTCGGAATCCCCGCCAAATGCTCCAGCAGATGTTTCCCCACCAGGCTCGCATGCCAGCTTGTGCCACAGGCCAAAATTTGTACATGGTTGAGGTCTGCCAACAGGCTGGGGGCTAGCCCCAAATTAATTGGAGAACCCTCACTTTCCGGCGTCCAGCCACTGGCCAGGTACGTTTCTAAACTGGCACGCACCACCCCAGGCTGCTCATGGATTTCCTTCAGCATAAAGTGCTTAAAGCCCTGCTTCTCCACCATGGTGGGGCTAATGCTGAGGGTGATGGGATGCTTTTTCAGCCGTCTCCCTGTGAAGTCATACATAGCCACACCCAGGGGCGTCAGCATGGCCAACTCACCATTATCCAACGGTAGAACTGCGCGGGTATGGGACACAATCGCCGGAGTATCCGATGCACAGAAAAATTCCCCCTGACCGAAGCCAATGGCCAACGGAGCCTGCTGACGTACCGCAATCAACTCATCGGGAAAGTCGGCGCTGACCACGGCTAGGGCAAAGGCCCCCTCCAAATCTTGAACCGCTTGGCGGACAGCTTCTAGGAGCACCGATTCATGTTGCAAGGGACCCTCCACCCCCTTAGCTAAATAGTCTGCAATCAGGTGGGGAATCACCTCAGTATCGGTTTCGGAATGAAACTCATAGCCCTTGGCCATGAGCTCTTCCCGCAATTCCCGATAGTTTTCCACAATGCCGTTTTGCACCACCGCCAAACGACCACTCGCATCGGTGTGGGGATGGGCGTTTCGCTCTTCGGGTTTACCATGGGTGGCCCAGCGGGTATGGCCAATCCCCAAGCGAGCGGGATCTTCTATGCCGTCTAGCTTGTCCTGTAAATTTTGTAGCTTACCTTTGGCCCGTACTCGGTGGATTTCACCTTCGCTAATGGTGGCCACACCCGCTGAGTCATAGCCCCGATATTCTAGCTTCCGTAAGCCTTCAATTAAGATACCGCTAGCGGCACGAGTTCCTATATAACCTACAATTCCGCACATATGATGTCTCCTTTAATAGTTATTGATTCGGGGCCTTACTGATTGTTTCGATGGATAAGAGAGTTCAAACGGTTCTGGCCTAGGACCCGGTGGACCGAGCGGTTTCCCCCTTAAATCGAACGGCCTGCGGACGATAGTCGTCCGTGGGGCTCACTAAAGCTTCCAATTTAGTGGGTTGTGAATAGTATGACCATCTACACTCCTTGGATGAATCCTAAGCATCCATCAACATTAATACGATTTTCCATAGTCCTTGCCTAGGGACCTGTGGCCAGTAATACCGTGTGATCAATATCCCAGACA
>CALHGI010000051.1 GCA_938029995.1 uncultured cyanobacterium
TTGATGGGCTATGGGACTCTGCCCTGATGTCTTAGGCGGCATGTATGACCATGACCCATGGGCGTCAGGCTATCGGTTTTGACCCCATAAGCCTCCAAGACATTAAAAAAGGCTTCCTAGCTCAGCTAGGAAGCCTTTCTCGTTATGGCCTTACGCCCATGGCACCATTAGCCATAGGGCGCAAAAGGCAACTAGGTATTAGTCGGCCCCTTGGGTAAGCAGTTCACGCTTTTCCTTGGGAGCAATGACGACCTTTCCTTTTTCGTCCACGTCCACCACCGCTGCATCACCATCTTTCAGACGGCTGGATAGGATTTCCTCAGCTAAGGTATCCTCCAACAGTCGCATGATGGCTCGACGTAATGGTCGGGCTCCGTAGCTGGGGTTATAGCCTTCTTCCACCAAGCGTTCTTTGAACTTCTCGGTTACTTCCAGGGTAATACCCTGTTCGGTTAACCGACTAAAGACCTCTTTGAGCAAGATATCGGAGATTTCCTTCACCTCTGGCTTGGTGAGCTGACGGAAGACGATAATCTCGTCCAAACGGTTTAAGAACTCAGGACGGAAGTATTGCTTCAGCTCTTCGTTCACTAGGGAGCGAATGCGGTTGTATTGGGACTCGGCTGCGTCTTCTTCCAGTTCGAATCCGAGGCCACCGCCGCCTTTTTCGATTACTTTAGAACCGATATTCGATGTCAAAATCAGTAGGGTGTTCTTAAAGTCCACCGTACGACCTTTGGCATCGGTGAGGCGACCATCTTCCAAAATCTGCAACAGCATGTTGAAGACATCGGGATGGGCTTTCTCGATTTCGTCGAACAGAACGACGGTGTAGGGACGACGACGGACCGCTTCGGTGAGCTGGCCGCCTTCGCTATAGCCCACATATCCAGGAGGGGAACCAATCAGTTTGGAAACTGTGTGGCGCTCCATAAATTCGGACATATCAAGCCGAATCATGGCCTCTTCGGAGCCGAAGAAGTAGGAGGCTAGGGTCTTGGTTAGCTCGGTTTTACCGACACCAGTAGGACCGGAGAAGACAAAGCTGGCAATGGGACGGTTGGGATTTTTCAAACCCACCCGGGCCCGGCGAATTGCTCGGGAAATGGCCCTCACGGCTTCGTCTTGGCCAATGACACGCTGGTGTAGCGTCTCTTCCATATTGAGCAGCTTATCGGTCTCGGTTTCGGTCAGTTTGTTGACCGGTACCCCTGTCCACGAGGCGACGATGTGGGCAATGTCCTCTTCGGTCACCTCGGGTGACTCGGAATTGCCTGCGGCATCATCGGTGCGCTTGCTCTGGGCAATGGCGCGGATTTCGGCCTTGATTTCCATTTCCCGATCGCGCAGTTCCCCAGCCTTATCAAAGTCTTGGGAACGGACGGCATTGTCCTTGTCCTTAAGGACTGTCCGCAGCTCGCGATCTAACTCCTTGGCGGCGGGGGGCAGCTGGGAGTTAATCAATCGCACTCGAGAACCGGCCTCATCGATGAGGTCAATGGCCTTATCGGGGAGGAAGCGGTCAGAGATGTAGCGATCGGCTAACTTAGCGGCCGCATCCAAGGACTCATCTAGGATTTTGAGCTTGTGATGCTGCTCATAGCGATCGCGAAGCCCATGGAGAATTTCGATGGTTTCTTCGACGCTTGGTTCGCCCACCATTACGGGTTGGAAACGACGCTCTAGGGCGGCATCCCGTTCGATGTGTTTGCGATACTCATCCAGGGTGGTGGCTCCAATACACTGCAGCTCGCCCCTTGCTAGGGCGGGCTTTAGGATGTTGGCTGCGTCAATGGCACCTTCCGCCGCACCGGCACCAATCAGGGTATGGACCTCGTCAATCACGAGAATGACATTCGCCGCTGAGCGAATCTCATCCATGATCTTCTTCAGCCGTTCTTCGAATTCACCGCGATATTTGGTGCCCGCCACCAGCAGGCCAATATCCAGGGTAACCACTCGTTTTTCTTCGAGGATATCGGGGATATCGTTGTTGGCAATGCGCTGGGCTAATCCTTCTGCGATCGCAGTTTTACCCACCCCGGGCTCACCGATTAGGACGGGATTGTTTTTCGTACGACGACCCAGGATTTGAATGACCCGCTCAATTTCCTTTTGCCGACCCACAACTGGGTCGAGCTTGCCCTCCGATGCCATCTGGGTCAGATTAGAGCCAAATTCGTCGAGGGTGGGTGTCTTGGTGCGGCCCTGGCCACCGCCGGTAGATACTTCTGCGGTCTCACCCAGCATGCGAATAACCTGGGTGCGTACCTTCGATAGGTCAACCCCAAGGTTTTCTAGTACACGGGCGGCTACGCCTTCGCCTTCACGAATTAGGCCCAGCAGTAGGTGCTCGGTACCGATATAGTTATGACCCAGCTGACGGGCCTCTTCCAAGGACAGCTCTAGGACCCGCTTAGCGCGAGGTGTGAATGGAATTTCTACGGCGACAAACCCGGAACCGCGACCGATAATCTTTTCGACCTCGATCCGAGCATCTTTCAGATTGACCCCCATGGACTTCAGAACTTTGGCGGCTACACCGGTTCCTTCTCCGATGAGACCGAGAAGGATTTGCTCAGTGCCCACGAAGTTGTGACCCAGTCGGCGGGCCTCTTCTTGGGCGAGCATGATTACCTTAATGGCTTTTTCTGTAAAGCGTTCAAACATGGCGGCTTTTCATCACCTGGCTTGTGCGGAGTTGCACTGATTCTAGCACAGGCATTTTTAGTCAAACTGTGCCGGTATTCACCACTTGCAAAGGTTTTGGCAACAGGGGAAAAAACCCTTCAACAAAATGTGGGGAGGTGGGACGGGGAGAAGGGATTGAATTACCTCTGGTTTCGTTGGTTACACCCGGCTGTACTACTTACTGAAGTGATTAGCTGGGCTTAAAGCCCGAAATGCCCCT
>CALHGI010000052.1 GCA_938029995.1 uncultured cyanobacterium
TGTTGAGGGGTGGGGGTGGTGCGGCCGGGGGGCCGCCCATGGGCGGTGCGGTGCCCGTGACCCTAGGGCGCATGCAATCGACGACGCTACGGGATCAGGCGTCGTTTGTGGGCACCTTGGATGCCCAGGCGGGGGTGGTGCTGCAGCCCGAGGCCAATGGACGAATTACTCGCATTTATGTGTCATCGGGGGAGCGGGTGGCGGCGGGCGATCCGATTATGGAACTGAGTGCCGACCGTTCCCAGGCGGAACTGAGTGCCGCCCTGGCCAGTATTAGTGCGGCCCAATCGGCGCGAGATAATTCTCGGGCCCAACTGCAGTCCTTGGTGGCGCAGCGAATTCGCCTCGAAGCAGAGGTGAAGTTGCAAAACATTGAATTTGCTCGGGCAAAGCGCTTGGTGGATGCGGGGGCACAGTCCCAGCAGACGCTGGATGAGGTGGAACGCGATCGCAGCTCAGCCCTGGCGTCCCTCGCCGCTGCCCTAGAAGAAATCAGTGCGGCTTCGGCCAGCCTGGATCAGTCCGAGGCGTTTTTAGAACAGTCCCAGGCCACGGCCGAGGCCACCCGAGAAGACCTGCTAGATAAAACCGTGACCGCCCCCATTGCCGGGGTGGTGGGTAATATTCCGGTGGCCCTAGGGGACTATGTCCAACCCGGCGGCACCCTCACCACCATTACCCAAAATGAAACCTTGGAACTGGAAATTGCGGTGCCCGCTGAGCAGCTGGGGCAGGTGCAACTGGGGATGCCGGTGGAGCTGTTTACCTTTGGGGCCGATGCGCCGGTGGCGGAGGGGGCCCTCAGCTTTATTTCACCCCAGACCGATGCCGCCACCCAGACGGTGCTGGTTAAGGCCCAGTTTGATAACGACACGGGGGCACTCCAGGATAATCAGCGGGTGGATGTGCGGCTGATTTTGGCTGAACGTGCGGGGCTGTTGGTGCCTGCCAATGCAATTACGCGGCTGGGGGGACAGGCCTTTGTTTATGTGGCTGCGGAGGCCCCCCCAGCGGAAGGGGACCAACCTCCCCTGGAGGGACCGGTTGCCCAACTTCGACCGGTCACCCTAGGGGCCATGCAGGGTAATGATTTCCAAGTATTAGATGGACTTTCGCCGGGGGAGGAGATTGTTATTACCGGTTTGTTGAATTTGCAGGATGGTGTACCCATTGCCCCCCAGGAAGCGGCGGCCAATGCCTCGCCTTAGGGGTTAGCCCGATCAAACAATCCTTGGTACCTAGGAAAATCTCCCAGCCCATACCCATAACCCGCATTTTTTCATGGTCAACTATTTTATTAAACGGCCTGTCTTTGCGACCGTTTGTGCCCTTGTTATTTTGTTGATTGGTGCGGTGAGTATTCCCACCTTGCCCATTGCCCAGTATCCGGACATTAGTCCCACCCAGATTAATGTTACGGCGGCCTACATTGGGGCTGACGCTGCCACCGTGGAGAAGGCGGTGACCACGGTGCTGGAGCGGGAGATCAATGGGGTGGAGGGGATGCGGTATATCTCGTCCAATAGTAGCAACAACGGCATTAGCAATATTGTTGTCACCTTTGATGCTAGCCGGGATAAGGATATTGCGGCGGTGGATGTGCAAAACCGGGTGTCCCTGGCCGAGCCCCAGCTGCCGGAGGAGGTGCGCCAGACGGGGGTGGTGGTGTCCAAGCAGAACAGTAACATTCTCATGGCCATGAGTCTGTTCTCGGAGGATGGCACCTTCGACAATGTGTTTTTGAGTAACTATGCCGATCTGTACATTGTGGATTCCCTACGGCGGGTGCCCGGTGTGGGGGATGTGGTGATCTTTGGGGAGCGTACCTATGCCATGCGGCTGTGGTTAGACCCCCAGCGGCTGGCCAGTCGAGACCTGACGGCGGATGATGTGGTGGATGCCCTACGGGAGCAAAATATCCAGGTGGGGGCGGGGCAAATTGGTCAGCCCCCGTCGCCCAAGGATCAAACCTTTCAGATTGACCTGCGGGCGGTCAGCCGCTTGCAGGAGGTGTCTGAGTTTGAGGAGCTGGTGCTCCAAACCGGTGAGAATGGGGCGCTGGTGAAGCTGAAGGATGTGGGGCGGGCCGAGCTGGGGGCGGAGAGTTACAACACATTCCTGCGGTTTAAGGGCAATGAGTCCGTGGGGCTGGGGATTTTTCAGCTGCCGGGGAGTAACGCGTTGCAGGTGGCCCAGGGCATTAAGGATGCCATGGCGGAGCTGTCGGAAGAGTTTCCCCAGGGTATGGAGTATGGCATTGGGTTTGATACGACTGAGTTTGTGGAGCAGTCCCTCTCGCGGGTGGTGTGGACCCTGATCCAGGCGGTGGCCCTGGTGGTGCTGGTGATTTATTTGTTTCTCCAGGACTGGCGGACGACGGTGATTCCGGCGATTACCATCCCGGTGGCGCTGATTGGTACCTTTGCCATTGTGAAAATCTTTGGCTTTTCCATTAATAGTTTGACCTTGTTTGGCCTCACCCTGGCCACGGGCATGGTGGTGGATGATGCCATTGTGGTGGTGGAGGATATCTCGTCTAAGATTCAGCATCGGGGGTTGCCCCCTAAACAGGCGGCCATTGAGTCCATGCGGGAGCTGACGGGGGCAGTCATTGCCACGTCCTTGGTGCTGATGGCGGTGTTTATTCCGGTGGCGTTTTTTCCGGGGACCACCGGGGCCCTATATCGACAGTTTGCGTTGACTATTGCATTTGCGATCGCACTGTCCACCTTCAATGCCCTCACCCTCACCCCCACCCTAGCCGGTCTGCTGTTGCGCCCAAATCCAGGCGGTCACGGCTGGCTCGACAAAATCTTTAT
>CALHGI010000053.1 GCA_938029995.1 uncultured cyanobacterium
TGGAGGGGAACAGGTTGTGGATGTAGAAGTGACCCTAAAAATTCGGTATTAATCGGTATTACCAAGGTGCGGGTAAGGGGCTGCAGGGGCAGGGGGCAGGGATGTGGGGTGCGGCGATCTTTGGACGTACTATGGTGTCGACCGATGATCTATGGAGTGTATGTTTTCCCACTGGCTTAATGATCGCTTGCAGTTGCGATCGCTGCAGCTTACGGATGCGAATGAACTCTTTGCCCTCACCGATCAAAACCGACAGCATCTGCGTCGGTGGCTACCCTGGCTAGACCGGACCACCTCCGCCGCCGACACCCGCACTTTTATCCGCAATACCCTAGACCAGTTTGGTGATACTGGCGGCATGGTCGCCGCCATCTGTTATGACGGTGCCATTGCCGGTGTCATCGGCTATAACCACATCGACTGGACCAACCATGTGGGCTACATCGGCTATTGGCTCTCGGCCACACACCAGGGCCAAGGGATCATGACCTCAGCCTGCCAATATTTTGTCGACTACTCCTTTGGCACCCTAATTCTCAACCGCATTGTTATTTTGTGTGCCACCCACAACAAACGGAGCCGGGCCATCCCCCAAAGGTTGGGCTTTCGCCATGAAGGCACAGCCCGTGAAGCCGAATGGTTATACGACCATTTTGTAGATCATGAAATCTATGCCCTACTGCGCCGCCATTGGGAAATTTAAAGGCATTGCTTGTGCCCCACAACTCAGATCATAGGTTGGGCTGGCCGCTGCTTACGGGACGATGCCGTCAACCCTTTCCCACCGCAGATACCATGGGGCCATTTCTCCCCCATTGCCCCTCTCTTCTTCTTGGAGCGGGGTTACGGGCCCACCCCCAAGACTCCAGCAGCAGCCATAGGGATATCAAAAAAGCTCAGGCTACACCATCCCCTGGGGCAGCTGATCAATGTACTACGCTCTGTCCCTCAGAGGCTGCAATTCCCACCAGGTGGTAAACAGCGGGAAGTCGCTATCGTGGGTCCAGTAGGGGAACAAGACCGAGGATGAGACTGTTTCTCACCAACGGCCAGAGACCATCACCCTTGGACCCTAGCGGGATAGAGTTCTAGGCCATACCGATAAAGCGCCACCGGTTGATCAACAGCCTTAAAATAATCAGGATCTTGAGGAGATAAATACACCGCGGTAATTTGGTCGGCAACAATATGATCCTGCTCAAAATGATAGGCCGTCGTGTTTTCCACCTCGTTTAGATACACCGTCGGTCGGCCACCCCGAAAAAACTGTTGAAATACTTCCGTAGTAATAAATGTCTCATGGTCGGGCTGTTCCACCGCCCGTCCAGTTACCGTAGACACCAACTGCTGATTATCCTTCAAAAACGTAATCTGACGATTGGGATTGTCAGGATCAACTTTCACCGCCTCTACCCAATCATCCCCTAGGTAGGCGCGGGCCAAACTAAGACCATTAAAGGCCCGGTCCGACACCACACCCTCTGCATTTTTCAAGGGTCGATTCAAAAACTTACCCTGGGCTACCCGCGCCTTTTGAAAATGGATATCGGCCTCAATGGGCACATCCAGAAACTGACGGTTTCCCTCAAATCCGGGGGTCACCACCTCTGGGGTGAGGGGGGCCACCATCTCCTCCAGGGTGGAGGTCATGCGCCAGGGGCCATCCATCCAGGCGGGATAGACCAAATCCCCTTCCGAGGGTTGCACAGCAGGCTTGCCAGACCAGTGGGGAAAAACGGACACCCTGTCAGCGATGGACCCCGCCAAGGCTGAGCCGCTACACAGTAGCCACACCATCACCAATAGCGTGACCCACAGAATATTGCGCCGAAGTCGTCTCAATAAAAAACGCTGCATGATGTTGCCCGGTGCCAATTGCTAGTTGCCAGTTACCCGTTGCCAGTTATCCGTTGCCAGTCTCAGTACCCCAGGCCACCGATCCAGTTTAGTGCCATGGGCCCACCGACCCCACAGGTTATTTCCCCCCACGGCCATGTCGCCAGCTATATCGGGAACAATTCTAAATAATTCAGGGCCATGCTAAACCAGGCTGTAGCCTGTAGCTATACCCTCTTAAGACAAAAGACAAACCTCCAATAGACACCTATGGGCTGACGGGACCGGGAATGGATAATCAAACTCTGCTGAAAGAAGCACTCACGGACGAACTGGGGTCGCTATACAAAAATATCACCCAGCTCACGGGGGTAAAGTCCCTACCGGAGGATGACCTACAGCTATTGCGGGGACTGGTGTCTGTCCTACAGTTTGCGACCCAGCAAATGACCCAGCAGCAGGCCTCGGGCGGTAAACTCACCGCCGATGTGACCGCCCTGCGGGAGCAGGTGGCCCAGCTTCAGCAGGATAATGCGGCCTATAAAAAACAGCTGCAGTGGATTCAAGATCGGGTCGCCCTGTCCCGCACGTCTACGGGAAAAATGCAGCTAAAGGCCAGCCTGAAGCAGACGTTGGATATTGCCCTAGAGATTTCTGGGGCCGACAGTGGCAGCGTTTTTTTATTGAACAATGCCAATGTGGTGACGGACTGTATTTTGACCCGCTCGGGCACCACGGAACGGGAACGGCAGAGCCTAGTGGGGCAAGTGTTGGAAAAAGGCCTAGCCAGCTGGGTGGTGGAACACCGCAAGGCAGAAACCATCGCCGATACGCGATTGGATAGCCGGTGGGTCAACTTGCCCGATCAACCCTACAAGGTGGGTTCAGCCCTATGTGTGCCGATGGTTAGCGGCAATCGTATCCTCGGGCTCATGACCCTGACCCACCCGGAGCCCAAGCATTTTCAACCGCCGATGCCAGAGTTAATTGGGGCCATGGCGGATCAGATGGCCCTGGTGCTAGAAAATATAAAATTCCAGGCCAAGAACCATGTCCAAGAAACTCTGCTGAAGCAACACCAGGAGTTTTGTCGGCAGTTATTAACGACGGAAACCGTGGGGACTGTGCTCCTACAAAACAAAAAAATTGTCCAGATCAATGGTCGGGCCGCCAAGCTGTTTGGCCAGGAGCCGGACGACCTGATGGGCCTAACGTCCATCACCAGCGTGATCGCCTACGAAGACTTAGAGCGACTCCACACCACCCTCAGCCAATGCCATGGCAACCCCCAACACATTTTTGCCATCGACTTTGGTATTACCCACAAAAGTGGTCAAGTCATTCCCATCACGGGCCAAGGAATCGCTGTGGTTTTCCATGAAGAACCGGCGGTGATGATGGTGATGGACGAAATGGATGGGGATTTATTTAAGTTTTGAACACCCACCCGTTGCCCCTGGGCAATTCCCCTACAATAGAGCCACCCTTAGATTCGGCTACACCGTCCAGTGATTGCACCCGCCAGCCGTCCAACCACCATCAAGTTTCTCAAAACCCCCACATCCCAGGCCTGGATCGACCAAGCCTTAGCCAACTTGGATGAGGTGATGTTGGATCACTCCCACTGTGAACGCAAGGCAGCTAGCATCGCCATTAAGCTGATGTTCTTGTATCCCAGTGATGTGGCCCTGGTGGAGGCGCTGACGGAAATTGCCCAGGAAGAGTTGAGCCACTTTAAACAGGTCAACCAGTGGCTAGCGCGACGGGGAGTGGCGCTGCACTGCTTGGCGGCAGGTCCCTATGGCTCTAAATTGCATAAACATGTGCGGCCCAACGGCGCAGAGCGGAAACTAGATTTACTGCTGGTGTCAGCCCTGATAGAAGCCCGCAGCCATGAACGGCTGGGGCTGCTGGGGCACCATTGCCCAGACCCGGAACTGGCCAAGTTTTACCGCAGTCTGATGGCGTCTGAAGCCCGCCACTACGGGGCCTATTGGGTACTGGCCACGAATGAGTTTGGGGCTGATGTGGTCACCCCCCGTCTAGAAGAGCTGGCCACGGCAGAAAGCGAAATTTTGGCCACCCTCCATCCAGCACCCAGGGTGCATAGCTAAATGAACATCACCTTCAAATCTTTTTTGATCCGTGACTGGCAACCGGCGGACCGCGAGGCAGCGGCGGCCCTGATTGGCCAGGTGCTGACCGAGTATGGCCTGGGATGGGAGCCGGAGGGGGCTGATGTCGATGTGGTGCAGGTGGAGCAGTACTACCCAGCGGGGGAATTTTGGGTGGTGGAGCAGGGGGGTAC
>CALHGI010000054.1 GCA_938029995.1 uncultured cyanobacterium
GCCACAACTCGAAGTTCTCTACGAGAAGCTTTTTGTAGTGGTATGGCAGCACTTCCTCTCCTGGTTTTGACCAAGGTAATCACTGATAGTTCTCGGGTAAAGAAATCAGTTAGCTTTGTTAGACCTTTCTCATGATCTGAAATAAAATCGATGTAGACAATGTCCTTAAGTAACGGTGGTATTGTTCCATTTTCTAAAAGAATTGGGATAAGTGCCGTACTTCCATCGGCGAGAGCTGACATCCACTCTCGTGTAACCCACTTAGATTGTAATGATGAATTTGAAAATAAAACCAATACATAACTAGCTTGGCCAATTCCTTGATTCATTTTCTCCAAAAATGAATCGCCTGGTTGAATTTCACGACGGTCTAACCATACAGGAATCCCAAGGGTATCAAAGTTATCAACGATCTTGTCTGCCACTTGTTCATCTTGACGTGAGTAGCTAATAAAAATTTTAGGGGGCTGTGATGTTGTTTCAGTTACCATTCAAGCCTGATCTCCTGAATCACTTGCTTGCACCATTTAGAGCCTTTTTATATCTGCTACATAGACATAGCTTATAAGGTATTCAACTATTAGCGACAGTACCCTGTAGGGTAAGATTGACTTACGAACATATTTACTATGTCACCTCTGCTCATGAGCAGACTTAAAAATGTTAAAATTAACGATAAACCATAGGGTTCTAATGAATGCTGAAACTCGAAGACTTTAATGTATTACGACTCTACCAGTAGTAGTCGGCAGGATCTACTCCAAAAGTACTGTCCCAAGTTTGATATTTGGATATTTGAGGTGTGCCCAAATTTCAACTTGAATAGGACTCCATACATTAAGCATGAGAAATCTTTAAAGATATAAAGCTAGCGGGCATACTTCTACCTGATCTGCTAGAGCATTTAGTTGTTTGTATTTAGCCCGATAGTATTCATACATTTCTTGAACAACATCAAAGGGTTGACCAGAATCTGCTGATGATTGGGCTGCAATAAGCAAATGTCGAATGGTTTCAGAAATATTATCATCAAGGACAGGCCAATAAGTAACACCTAAGGCACCACATCCAGCAGCAATAAAAGCCCTAATAAATCCAGCTACTTCACCTCCTCCAAGATTTGTGCCTTGACCTGAAGCACAGGCACCTAAAATTGTTAGCTTATTCCTCGGTAAGCTAACTCCCATGGCGATATCAAATTGTGTCAGACAATCCCCTTCCAACTCTAAAACAGGCCCTGGCACTGGTTTGCTAACAGGGCATCACCTTAAAGCCTCTACTGTTTAGGAGTTCTAAAGTGCTCAGTGGTCGTGAGCAAAAGCCCATTTTCATGGCGGGTGTTGTCCGTTTACCGAGTCCCCAATGCGGTCTGACCCAATTATGAATCAGTCGTTGTACGTCCAACACTCGCTGCAACCCTGACAGTTTTTTCGCGTAGAGATTCTGTCGTCTTCGATAGGCACTGCATCGTCTCCTCAAAGCGGCATTCTGAGCCTCGTTGTGATTAGCATGGACCTCATATTTTGGGCTGATTGCGGTAAACGGATGCTCTATTTTCACCCACTCAACTCGCCGATTTCCTTGAGACCCTTTAATTTTCATGGCCACCTCTAACCCCTCTCGCCAAACCTTACGATGACCATAATCAGGGTGATAGTCTCCTGCCTTGAGAAAGACGCTTGCCAGTTTCCACAGTTCTTGTCCATAGCGTCTTTCCCCATCGGTAAACCATCGAATTCCATCGCAGGCTTTCATCCATTCCCAGGCGGCTTGAACACCGTTGGCAAAAAGATGTTCATCCTTGATTCCAGCCTGAGCGGTAACCCAATAGCGGCTCTCTCGTTCAATGAAGTGGATCGTCCAGCCCGGTGACTGACTGGGGGGGAAGGTTCTCGCCCACGCGAGTGTAGACTTCATCGCCTTCAACGGTGACATCAGACCCCTCCGGGGCTGGCGGTGACCAGTTCTTGGCTTGGGCAGCTAGACGATGTTCCCAACGTAGGATAGTGCTGTGAGATTTGCCAAACGTGCGGCCAGCTGCACGGGCACCCATCCCTTCTGTCCTCGCATTGACCGCATAGCTGACGACGGCACTGGAGGTGCGTAAGCGGGCCATCGGAGTGCCTGTTCGTTCATTGAATCGCTTGCCACAGTCTTTGCAGCGATATCGTTGGACTGGAGACCCATCTTGGAGCTTATCAACGCCTCGTTTGGTCACCTGTTGACTTTGACAGTAGGGGCAGTCCATTAGCCTGATAACTATACTCTACAAGGATTATAACGAGATCCTATTTGCAGACCAGTGCCAGGTTATCCCTATGGCTTAGCGTTACTAATTTGCGGAATAATTTATAATCTACAAATTCTTGGCAGGATAAAGTCAGTTCAGCCTCTAAATCATTAACCGCTATGGCATTACCCCAATCCGTTAGGGGATAGACAAGCGCTGATGGCGATAGGTTATCAACCTGGGCAAGTCTTATAATTTCTAGGATATTACTTAGCCCATTTGCTAGTTTAGGTTTGTTTAAATGAGACGCGATCAATCATTGGCAGGGCTTCTAGGCTTACTAATGTTGCTGACAGTGGGCTGTGAGAATGCCACTAATATTGCTATCCAGGGTACTGGGAAAGCTTCAATCACCAATAGTCACGACGCCGCAGAAACAATTACCATTGTCGGAGCCAGCACCCCCTACCCTGCGATTCAGCAATTGGCTACAGCCTACGCCCCCCATGGGAGTGATACCAAGGTAACGTTCTTAGAGTCTAGTCAATCAAGTGGTGGCATAGCCGGTGTCAAGGAAGGTTGGGCTGAAATTGGCACCGTAACACGCCCGCCGAAGCCGGAAGAAGATAGCGATAATTTAGCGTATCGAGCATTGGCCAAGGATGCACTGCTGGTGGCGACTCACCCCAGCGTGGATGAGATTCAAAATTTAACCACTGAAGCCCTCCAGAGCATTTATAGTGGCCAAGCAACTAACTGGCAAGAATTTGGCGGACCTGATGCTGAAATTATTGTCTTAGACAGGGCAGAAGATACCTCAGCAAAACGCTTACTACGTAAACACTATTTGGGGCCCACGCTCCAAAATTCTCCAACGTCGATCATGTTACGGTATGAATCGGATTTAATTGAAGCGATTCAAGATACTCCCTACAGTATTGGCATCATCTCCCTAGCGAAAGCCACTGTAAATGCCCTACCGGTCAACATCATCAGCCTGGATGGCATTGCCCCGACAGCCAAGAATTTGAATTCGGATAAATATGTGATGTATAGAACCTTAGGAATTGTTTGGGATGGCACCCCAGGAAAGGAGACCCAGGAGTTTATTGATTTTATATTTAGTGAAACAGGCGCGGATATTTTGCAACAAGCTGGCTATTCGACTGAATTTACAGATTAAGCCAATCCGCAATTCTTTTTCACCATACTGTGAGCAAATTCCACGCCTTGAAACTTAGCCTGGCTGGTCAAATCCTGATTCCAATTTTGTCTACATTCCTAGGTATGTGGGCCATAGGAACAGTTTCGGTTGGTTACATCGAAACTAGCAAGCAAGAGTATCAACTGGAGAGAGAAACCCAGAGAACTGCTACCCACATATCTAAAGAGATCGAATCAGCCCAAGAGTTATTAAGTTTCAAAGCAAAATCAATTACGGATAGTCCAGCATTATCGGCCTCGGTGGCCCTTAAGGATGAGCAGTCCTTACTCAGGGGGTTACTACCGCTCAAATCCAGCCTA
Source organism: uncultured cyanobacterium (assembly GCA_938029995.1). Taxonomy (GTDB): domain Bacteria; phylum Cyanobacteriota; class Cyanobacteriia; order Phormidesmidales; family Phormidesmidaceae; genus Leptothoe. The sequence goes on from CALHGI010000054.1 coordinate 3,755, forward strand.
GAACTAGATTTTGTCAAAGTTATTGACCAGGATGGAAAGGTTTTATCCGATTTAAGAAGTTCGGTATTGGGCTCAGCTCTCCTACAGGATACGGAGGTGATGGCATTAGCCCAAAGAGGTCTCCTAGTTAACGGTTTAATCGTATCCCAAGACTCGGCCCCACCTGTGTTGTTCAAGACCCTGTCGGTGACATCCAAACAGGATGATGTCGGGAGTATTTTAGTGGGATATGCCCTGACATCAGATATTTTGGCGGACATGCTAGGGGCAGAGAGGCAGCAGCTTGTCCTCATGCACAAATCAGACGTGATCGCGACGACATTATCCATTAAAGAACCAGTAAACTGGACGCCCCAGTCGGCCTATGTCCAGAAAATACAAATTGATGGTGTCTCATATTTGAGCCAAGCCATTGACCTCCCTCAGATTGCCAATGGCCAGTTTCAGGCTGTCGTATTAACCTCACTGACAAATTTTCATGCGTCTCAGCGCCAAATGTGGTTATTGGTCTATGGCGTTGGGCTCTTGGGAGGACTGCTGATATCGGTAGCGGGGCTATGGACTACACGTTTAATCACTCGCCGCATTACCAAGTTGACGGAAGCCACGCAAAAACTAGCCGACGGAGACCTAAGTGTTTCTATACCTGTGGATGGCAGCGATGAAGTGGCTACCCTGGCCATGAGTTTCAACAATATGACTGGGCAACTCAAACATAGAAACCTAAAAATAGAAACTCAATTAGAAGAATTAGAGCAGCTCGTAAAGAAACTCCAACAAATGCCTGAACAAGTTCATATGGCTAAGATGGCAGGATTAGGGCAAATGGTAGCTGGAGTTGCCCATGAGATTAACAATCCAGTCAGTTTCATTTATGGCAACGTGAATCCAGCAAAAGAGTATGCCCAGGATTTAGTGAATTTAGTTCGTTTATATCAAAAATATTGTCCTGAGCCCCATCCCGAAATTCAGAAGTCAGAAAACGTCATTGATATTGATTTTGTTATTCAGGATCTGCCCAAGATACTAGACTCAATGGAGTCAGGCGCAGAGCGCATCCGAGAGATTGTTTTAAACTTAAAAAATTTCTCTCGCAAGGGTGAGGCCACCATGAAAAAAGTCGATATTCATGATGGTCTTGACAGCACACTTGTTATTTTAGGAAATCGATTAAAGGTGCAACCTAATCGGCGAGCCATTAAAGTGGTGAAAGAATATAACTTTTTACCCAAAGTGAATTGTTTTGCCGGAGAAGTCAATCAGGTCTTTATGAATGTGTTGAGCAATGCTATTGATGCGTTAGAAATGCATATGGCCAACCAAGCTATCAACAGCTCTGATTCCACAACAGATTTTCATCCGGAAATTCGCCTGCAAACAGATGTGTTTAATGATGATTGGATAACCATTACCATTGCGGATAACGGGCCTGGAATTCCTGAAACAATTCGCAGTAAATTGTTTGACCCTTTCTTTACCACCAAAGTGGTAGGCCAAGGTACGGGGCTCGGTCTATCCATCAGCTACCAGATTATCGTTGAAAAACATGGCGGCAAAATATGGTGTGACTCTCACGCTGGTGTGGGTACCGAATTTGTTATTCAACTGCCTGCGGGATAAATTCTATCGATCCTCATCGCTTACCCAACCATGGCAGCCCCAAGATTCTGACCCACAATCAACGTCCTCCGGCTCTATTGTCC
>CALHGI010000055.1 GCA_938029995.1 uncultured cyanobacterium
CCTAGCCCAGGTTTCCCCCACAGCCTGGACCGATTGCCTGAAGGAACTAACCCAGGCCAACCACCCCATCGTCCTCATCAAATCAGCCCATCACTGGCTAGGCAGAGGGTCCACCGTGGACCGAGCAGCACTCCAACAGTGGTTAACCCAGTCCTCTAGCCGCATCATTTTTTCAGTGTGTCATCGTCACCTTGTGCGTCATCACTGGCGGCAACAGCTCACCCCCATAGACATTCCCATGCCCAACAGCGATTTGCGGCTACAGCTATGGCACCAAACATTTTCCCAGGGGGTGAAATCCATGGGGACAGTGCGCTGGAATTCCCTGGCCAAGGGCCTAGCCCTTTCCCCACAACAGATCATAGACATTGGCCAAGCGGTTACCACCATGGCCCCAGATGATGCCATCACCATCGACCACCTGCAACAGGCCCTCACCCAGCAGGGGCTGCACTGGAAACTGCGGTCATAGTTGCCGAGGCATGCCCCGCACTGCCCTAACGAGGATGGATTACGTCCATTGGGTGGGGGCCATGTCTGCGGGCACCAGATTGGGAAACGGCTCTGGCTCTGGCACCACTTCTTTGGGTCTGGTTTCTTCCAGAATGTCCCAAATCACTGGCAGGAGTTCGTCTAGCCCCTGGCGGCTGACAGCCGAAATGCCAAAGATCAGATCGCATCCGCTGCTGGCCATCAGTTCTTCCGTGATCACCTCCAGCTCATCCTCCGGCACCGCATCCACCTTATTCAACGCCAGCAGCTGAGGCCGATCTGCCAAGCCATGGCCATAGGCCACCAGCTCTTGCTGGATCGTGTGGTAATGCTCAATCGGATTCAGGGTAGTAATGTCGATGACGTGCAGCAGCACACGGGTGCGCTCGATGTGGCGCAAAAAGTCATGGCCCAGGCCAGCCCCTTGATGGGCCCCCTCAATCAAACCTGGAATATCAGCAAATACGGCCCCATCCCCCGAGGGCTTTTGCACCACCCCCAGGTTTGGCACCAAGGTGGTAAATGGATAGTCTGCCACCTTAGGTTTGGCCGCAGATAGGGCAGAAATCAAAGTAGACTTACCCGCATTGGGCAGGCCAATAATGCCCACCTCCGCCAATAGCTTTAGCTCTAAACGAATCCGTCCGACTTCCCCCGGTATTCCCGGTAGGCTCGTTTCCGGCGCCCGGTTGCGGTTGCTCAAAAAAGACGCATTGCCTAACCCGCCTCGCCCTCCGGCCGCCACACATAGGGTTTGATCCTCCGCCACCAAATCCCCCAGGAGTTGGTCCGTTTCCGCGTCATAAATCATCGTGCCGCACGGCACTTCCACGATTAGATCCTGCCCCGTAGCCCCGGTCATATTTTTGGGGCCACCCCGCTGGCCATGTTCAGCCTGAAAGCGGTGGGCATAGCGAAAGTCCAGCAGCGTTTGTAAGTTGGCCACCGCTTTGAGAATCACCGAACCACCGTTGCCCCCCTTACCGCCCGATGGCCCGCCGGCCGGCACATACTTTTCGCGGCGAAAGGCGACTAAACCGTCTCCACCATCGCCCCCGTGGACGTCAACTTCTGCTTGGTCAATGAATTGCATGGGCGGGGATGGTGGGGGATGAAATGGTGGGATAGGTGAGCAGCCCTAAAGCTGATTCGCTCGCGCTATTTCCAATTGTATCTGCTCTTTCAGTTCCTCATCCTGCCGGTGGGTAACGGTGATGGAATTAAATAGCTGCACCGTGAGGCCGGAGTCTTCGACTAGTTTTTGAGCATCGTTGCAGTAGTTGATCAGCAGGTAACTAACGGGGGATCTGACCGCCCGGGGCAAATCTATATTGTGGGCACTGAGACAGCGCAGATCGTAACGGGTCACATCCAACTGTTTACTGGTCATCAGGTCACTAATTTCGGCATAGGCGCGACCCCGAATATTTTCGATCGCTAATACGGCGGCGGCGTAGTTGGCGATTTCTTCATTGGTAAAGTTTTGGGCATATCCACTTTGCCACAGGGTGGATAAGGGCAGCCAGCCCAAGGTACTGATGACGAAACTAATACCGATACCCGTTAGCCAGGACCTCTGACGGGGGTGGTTATGACTCAAGCAATGGGGGGACTTCATGGCAGTACCTAGAACAATCTGACCAATTTTGAAACCAATTTTGAGTAGGAACACCGCAATATTGCATCCTAAGGCCTTAGACGTGCTTAAAGCAATGCGCTAATTCAATCACTTTGGTGTGCAATGTGACGGTCTCTGGTGCGCCCTGCTTGAGGGCAAATTCTAGGGAGAGCAACAGGGTGAGAGCATTTCTTAATTGCAATGATGAAAGGTCACGGGTTTCTTTCTGTAAAAAATAAATCCGCTTAGGATTGCCGACATCGGCGGCCTGGGCAATGGTGCGGGTGTCCCGTTCCCCTAATTCGGTCATCAGTTTGACCCATAGCCACGTGCGCATTTGCCCCACTAGGGTGGCGACAATGCGCAGGGCCGGTTCATTACGCTCTAGCAGATCTGTAATCAGGCTGAGGGCGCGATCGGTGTTGCCCTGTCGCAGGGCGGCCGCTAGCTGTAGGCTGCTCTGGGTACTGGTGGCCACCAGGTCGGTGACGGCCTCAGGGGTCAGGGCTTGGGGGGAGTCAGCCCAGTATGTTTTGAGTTTTTCGAGTTCGTTATAGAGGCGGCGGGTGTCCGCACCAATCACTTCCCCCAGTAGTGAGGCGGCAGCAGGGGTGAGTTGCAGGCCGACGTCCTTGGCCACCTGGTAAACCTGATGCTCAATTTGCTCGGTTTTCCAGGGGGGGATGGTGTCAAACTCTCGAATATCGGCGTGTTTGTTGATCAGTTTGGTGGACTTCAATCGTCCATCTGGTTTATTGCCGCTGGTCAGCAGCAGAATAGAGCTATCTGGAATCTTGGGTAGGGTGCGTTCCAACTCAGTCAGGAGATCGGCTGGACAGCGTTGCCCCAGGGGGGTGTCCACTAGCCACACCACCCGCTTGCCCATGCCAAAGGGAGGAGTCATGGCCTGGTTGAGGCCACTGATCACGGCGTCCGACTGCTCTGGAGGAATTTTCTCGTAGTTGAAGCTGGCCCAGTCGGGGTTTAGGTTGCGATCGCACAGTGCCCGCACCGCCTTTTTCACCCGAAACTCATCGGCACCCCAAAAAAAATAAACCGGCATGCCCTAACCGCTCAATAATGCTTCCACAAATTCATAGCTCGAGAATGGCCGGAGGTCTTCAATCCCCTCCCCCGCACCAATAAACCGTATGGGCAGCCCCAACTGCTGCACCACCGCCAGGGCAACGCCCCCCTTCGCCGTACCGTCCAACTTAGTGAGCACCACACCGCTCAGGTTAGCAGCCTGGGAAAAGACCTGGGCTTGGCGCACACCATTCTGACCCAGGGTCGAATCTAGCACCAGCAGAGCTTCCACCTTCGCCCCGGGGGCTTTTTTATCAATAATGCGCCGCACCTTAGACAGCTCATCCATCAGGTTTTTCTTATTCTGTAAGCGGCCCGCCGTATCCACCAACAGTAGCTCCGTATTACGAGCATTGGCGGCAGCAATGGCATCAAACACCACCGAAGCCGGGTCGGTGTTTTGCCCCGGATTAGAAATAACCTCCACACCGCTACGGGCACCCCATACTTTCACCTGCTCCACGGCGGCAGCTCGGAAAGTATCGGCAGCAGCAATCAAACAGTTGTAGCCAGACTTAGTGGCAATGTGGGTGAGCTTACCAATGGTGGTGGTTTTACCCGCCCCATTCACCCCCACCATCAACCACACGTTCAGTCGCTCACTTTCGGGCACAAAGAGCAGATTATGATCCCCATCCAAAGGACTATCCAGCATCTGTCGCAGAATAGTTTTCAAGTAGCGAATGGCAGCATCGGGCGGCAGCGTTGACTCGCGCATTCTCGCTTGGAGCGATTCGATAATCTTATCCGTAGCGGCCACACCCACATCGGCCTGGAGCAGCAACGCTTCAATTTCCTCCACCGCTTCCTGGTTTAGCGGGCCTTGACCCACAATAGTTTTGAGCTGGTTAACCAACCCGCGTCGAGTTTTACCTAGGCCCTGGCGCAATTGATTAAGCCAGGTAATTTCTTCCAGGGAAATCTCATCGGGCCGTCGACCTTGGGACGCCAAGACTTCTGCAGACCACAGAAAAGCCTCGTCCAGGTCAATATCTGGCATGACCAACTCAGCCTGGGGAGCCGATGGCTCCGGCTCTGGTTCAGGCTCTAGAATGGCCGTTTCTTTCAGCTTCGCTAGGCGGGCCTCCCGTTCTGCTTCAGCAGCTTTTGCCCAAAATGGAGCCGCCACAGAGTCAGCCGCACTGTCGGAGGGCGTCCCATCGGTCGAGTCCGCCGCCGGGGCAGAACGGTCATCGTCCGTCGCAGCACTCTCGGTCGCAGGACTCTCGGTCGCAGCACTGCCCGTCGCAGGACTCTCGGTCGCAGTACTGCCCGTCGCAGCACTGTCTGATGCAGTACTGGCTGGTTCTGCACTTTCTACGATTGGACCAGCACTGGCGTCTACTGGGGCAACTTCAGGCGTTTCAGGCTCTGAAGCAGCGCTCTCCTCCGCAGCAGCGCTTTCCGCATCCCCATCCCCAGCCTCCGGCTCCGGCAGAGATTCCGCCCCTGG
>CALHGI010000056.1 GCA_938029995.1 uncultured cyanobacterium
CTATGCTGGCTCTGGCGGTGAATAATCGCTATTGTCTACTGCATAAAATGCGGCGATTATGCCCTGGATAGGCGAGCATCCAAACTGCCCCACTTTCCCTGGGGTAGTTCGGCATTATCTGCAAAGTTAGCGGAAATTCACCATCGCCAGGGATGGTTGTTGGGTTGCCCCCGAGCGGCGGTCGAGGACGTTTTCCGAAATTAACATCGCTCGCTGCCGGATGAACATGGAAGTACGGCAGCGGCTAGTGGGACGTTGTCGCAGGTTATTGGTTAATCCGTCTAGATTTTACTTAATTAGAGCCGCAAGAGAATTAATCGTCAGCCCCCATGGAGCTATCTGAGGTTGGCATATCTAGATCAGTGGCTGTGAAGGTGTTGCTGCGAATAGAGCCGCAATCATTAAGGGGTAAATCAATGATGAATTCGGGGCCGATGGAATCTTTCGAATTAATGCGTATGCTGCCATTGTGATTTTGTAGGGTTTGGTAGGCGATCGCAAGACCGAGTCCAGTGCCTGACCCAATTGGCTTAGTGGTAAAGAACGGATCAAAAATCTTGGCCTGTATTTCAGCCGGAATATTGGGGCCTGTATTTCGAATCCCAATATGAATGTGTTTATTCTTAGTGATCCAAGTTCTAATAAAAATTTCTTTTGAACGCACGGTTTCATTGTCCATCGCATCAATGGCATTCACTAAAATGCTCAACAGTACCTGATTAATCTCACCAGGGTTGCACATAATAGTGGGCAGCTGGCCGTAGTCTTTAGATACCACAATGCCCTGGGCAAGCTGGGAGCCTAATATATTTAAAGTGCTTTCAATACTCTTATGGATATCAGTGGGCTTACAGCCTTGTTCGTTAGAACGAGAAAATGATTGCAAATCAACAACAATGTTTTGAATTCGCTCAGCCCCAGCCAAAATAGACTTTAGGACTTTTGGCATATCTTCCTGGATATAGTCTAAATCAATCTCTTCACTGTGCTCACGAAGCGTTTCAGCAGCAGATGATTCAGCCGAAGATAACGGCCCAGAGTCAGCCTCAACCAGGGAGCAGCGGTGCTGATAAAGCCTTAGCATACGCAGCAAATCTTGAACATAGCCTCCCATGCAGCGCACATTTCCTGACAAAAAAGTCAGGGGGTTGTTGAGCTCATGGGCCACACCGCCCACCAGCTGACCAAGGCTAGACATTTTCTCAGTTTGAATCAACTGGGTGGTTCGCTCTTGTACCCGTTGTTCTAACTGCTTTTCGTGTTCCCTCAGTTCTTGTTCGGCCTGGTGCTGTCGCCGAATGGCATAGGTCATTACGGTGATAGTAATAATCCCACTGACAAACAGAGTGCCGACTACCCAAACTAGGGTCGGATACCTCTGATAAAAAGAGGGTTTCTCATTGATTAAAACGCTCTCGGGCGGCAGCAACGCGGTGTCGATCTCCGCCCGCTTAAGTTCCTGGGCATCAAAGACCCATTGGTTGTCGGCTTCCAGAATGGGGGCAACGTCACTGACTGGTGTGCCAGCCAATACGGTTTTGGCAAGGTCTACAGCCTGTTGTGCATGGTACTTGCCATCGAGCACCTTACCACCAACGGTGCCGTGCTCGACCACTGACCTTGAACTGGTGTACAGGGGGTTGGGCAGCTGCGATCGCAACAGTTGTGCCCCTTGCCAAAACTGCTTTAGCGACCCTGTTGCACTCCCTTCACGAAACTGCCCCGCCAAGAAAATTGGCACATGCTCGCCATATGTCCCTAACCGAGATTCAATCTCTGAGGTTACGACATTTTTCACCTCGATGACCGATGGAGCCCGCTCATAGTCTAAAAGCCCAGTCTCAAGGCGGCGAAGATTTCCCTGACTGGTGGAACTGTCATCACAAATAACAATTACCCGATCCGACCCGGTTTGACGCGCGGCCTCTATTACGGTTTCAACATTACTATTGGCCTCAAACACACCTGTGAGTAAAGGCTGATTAAGCAAATTTTCTGGGGTTTGGTTAATGCCTAAGAATACAATCGGTAGGGCGGGGAAATACGCCTCTCGCTTGGCTAGGAGCAAGTTCAATCCTGGATCATCGGAAACCATCATGACCGCCAGGGGAGTATTTTCGTACTTGGTTTTCACATAGTCTAAAAACGCCTCCTGATGCTGCAAGTCTGGATAGCGTTTCGCGTCTAAAAACTCATGGTATACCGCAACATTCTGCGCCTCGTTCTGAAAACCTTGGTCAATGCCCTCTCTTTGGGCGTTTGTCCAAGGATACTCAAGGTTATAGGAGTGGATCACAAGTACATTGTTATTATCCTTTAAAGGCTTTGGGGGATTAGCAGCATTGCCTGCGCTGGCAATTGCTGCCCCGCCATCAGCACCCAACACCCAGGCTAGGCCCATCCATGGAACCGCACATAATATTGACCTTAAAAGGGGGTTGCCCCACTTAAATCGGCAAATACGGGAAGTGTCCATGAGGTAACGAATAGTGCCAGTTAAGTTTAATATTCCCAAGGCATTTACCACGCATAGCCCTTTGTGCTAAATGCCCGCT
>CALHGI010000057.1 GCA_938029995.1 uncultured cyanobacterium
CTCCCCCGTTCTGCCGTAGAGCAGGCATTGCGAGAGGCTCTGCTCAAGGGTTATGAGCGCTATCGTCGTACTCGCCGCATGGATAGCAATCAATTTGACGAAGACTATTTTGAAAATTTTGCTGTGGAGTTAGATCCAGAAGAAGAAGGGTTCAGGGTCTTGGCCAGCAAAATGATTGTTGATGCTGTGGAAAACCCCGATCATCAAATTTCCTTAGCAGAAGTACTCGAAGTAGCCCCAGAAGCCCAGATTGGCGATGAAGTGGTACTGGATGTTACCCCTGAACAGAAAGACTTTGGCCGGATGGCTGCCATTCAGACCAAGCAGGTGTTGGCCCAAAAGTTGCGCGATCAGCAGCGACGGTTAATCCAAGAAGAGTTTCAAGATCTAGAAGGCACTATTCTGCAAGCACGGGTACTACGCTTTGAGCGTCAATCCGTCATTATGGCCGTTAGCAGCGGCGTTGGCCAACCCGATGTAGAGGCCGAGTTGCTGAAGCGGGATCAGTTGCCCAATGATAATTACCGGGCTAATGCCACATTCCGTGTAGCTCTGAAAAAAGTATCAGAGGGTTCCCATAGAGGGCCACAACTCCTGGTTTCTCGAGCTGATGCCAGCCTAGTTGTGGAACTATTTTCCAACGAAGTACCTGAGATCGAGGACGAAGTTGTCCGGATTTTAGCGGTTGCCCGTGAAGCCAATCCCCCCTCTCGCTCCGTCGGTCCCCGCACTAAAATTGCCGTCGATACCCTAGAGCGAGATGTTGATCCCGTAGGTGCATGTATTGGTGCCCGAGGTTCACGTATTCAGGTGGTGGTGAACGAGTTGCGCGGTGAAAAAATTGATGTCATTCGCTGGTCTCCAGATCCAGCGACTTATATTGCCAATGCCCTCAGTCCGGCTAGGGTTGATGAAGTGCGACTGATGAATCCTGAAGATCGTCAGGCCCATGTGTTGGTCCCTGAAGATCAGCTGAGCTTAGCCATCGGCAAGGAGGGTCAAAACGTTAGGCTCGCTGCTCGGCTTACAGGCTGGAAAATAGATATCAAAGATTCAGCGAAATATGATTATGAAGCTGAAGATGAAAAAGTACAGTCTCAACTTGAGGTGAAACGTCAGCAAGAGGAAGAGGCCGCGGCTGCCTTGGCCGCTCAAATGGAAGCCATCAAAGCGGCTAACCTGGCGGCGGCCCAAGCTGCTGCCGAAGAAGCTGCCGATGACGACGCACCTGAGGAGACTGCTTCCTTGCCAGAAGAAGAGCCTGTGTCTGAAGAGGAATAAGTGTCTGTGGAACCCAACTATCGACGTTGTGTGAGTTGTCGTCAGATAGCTCATCGCAATGATTTACTCAGGGTGGTTCGTACCTATCCAACGGGTACGGTGAAATTTAACCAAGGCGTAGGACGTTCCGCCTACATTTGCCGTCAGGCAGACTGCCTCCATTCAGCCCATAAAAAAAACCGCTTGGGTCGTTCTCTCAAGACCTTTGTTCCGGATGTTATTTATCAGCAGCTGGATCAAACAATCAAAGAAGCGGTACAGTCTCCTGAGTAACTTAAGGTCTACTTTAGGGCCGATACTGATGATGCTAAGGTAGAATTGAAGACCTGTGCTAATTTTCAGTCGGCAACGATTGAGCCAGTCTCAATGTATTGACTAAAAGGTTCTCCATGTCTCTTTGGTCGATACATACGATGGTCCCATTAGTACCAACAGTCGATAGAATTAGATATTGCCTATATGCCCAAGGGTAAAATGTGATGTCGTTTCGATAAGGGCAGTAAGTCTATGTGACACCTTACTTCAATAAATTGCGAGGAATATTTGGATGAACAATGGCAAAGTCAGGATATATGAGTTATCTCGGGAGTTGGATCTAGACAATAAAGATATTCTGGCTATCTGTGAGCGTTTAGAAATAGCAGTAAAAAGTCATAGCAGTACGATTACTGAGTCAGATGCGGAAAGAATTCGTTCGACTGCGGCTAGCGAACCGAAGCGCACCCTGAAAAAGCCAACGCCTAAGCCAAAACCCACTCTTTCGAAGCCCAAAGCTCCAAATCGTCCTGTTCGCAAGCAACAAATTCTAGAAATTCGGCGGCATCAACCATTACCGCCCTCTGAATCAAGGCCATCTGAGCCTCAACCTCCATCAGACTCTACAGATGTAGAAGGTCAGGCAGACACGGCCGATAATTTAAGGAAGCCTCCAAGTCGCCCTAGCGGACGTCCTAAGCCGGCTATCCGTGCTCCGCAACGGCCAGTTCCGCGCACCTCTCCTGCGGCGAGCGGTGATGGTGGCGACACGGCCGCAGGCGAGGATTCTGCTGGTCCCCAAATTATTCAACCTCGCTTGGTATCGCCCCCTGCCCGTTCATCTGTGCCAAAGCCTCGGGCAGTTAGGTTGGCCAATAGTGACTCTGATGGCAGATCGGCGGATGCTGCCAGCGGTGAGCCTAAGGCTAAGCCCACGCTTTTGCGGGATAAACCCAGCTTAAAGCCCAAGCCTATTATTGAAATTCGCCGACCGAAGCCCAGTAGTCCTGGTTCAGTGGACTCGGATACTGATGATGATTCGTCTGCGAGTGATGATGATGGTATCAGTACTGGCCCCGTACTGGTGGGTGCACCTCGACGACCTGATGTACGTCGACTGTCATCGCCAACGCGCCCACCAAAACGAGGTAAGCCTCGGGGGGAAAGCGAAGAGGAAGAGATGCGGCAGCGGGCAAGTAAAAATGCCACTAAGAAACGTCGTGCTCAGCGCTTAGATGAAGACGAGGACATTGATGATCTCGAAGGCGGTGCCGGCGGAGATGCTTCGGCTACCCCGATGAGCATCTCCCTAATGCGGCCGCCTAAGCCTAAGTCCCATAAGACTCAGGCCAAGCCCACTATGGTGAAAAGCCGGTCCATGCCTAGCCGGGGTGGTTCTTCTCGTCATAACAACCGTCGCGATCGCAAGGTTGAGGTGGTGGAAGAAAAGCCGGAGATGATCATTCTCACCACCGGTTTGACGGTCCATGAGCTAGCCCAAGAAATTAAAGAACCTGAGACTGAAGTTATCAAGTTCCTATTCTTCAAGGGGATCGCCACCAATATCAATCAAACCTTGGATATCCCCACCGCCAAGATGGTGGCTGAGGCCTTTGAAATTGAAGTAGAAACAGCTGAAGTTGAATCTGAAGCTAAGAAAACTACTGAAATGCTTGATGAGGCCGATCTCGACAATCTGCAGCTACGGCCTCCAGTGGTAACCATCATGGGTCACGTTGACCACGGAAAGACATCCCTGCTAGATGCTATCCGGAAAGCAAAGGTGGCCAGCGGAGAAGCCGGTGGAATCACTCAGCACATTGGTGCCTATCATGTTGACGTTTCCCACGATGGCAAGGATCGCCAAGTCGTCTTTTTAGATACCCCAGGTCACGAAGCATTTACTGCTATGCGTGCTCGGGGTACTCGAGTCACCGATATTGCCGTGTTAGTGGTTGCTGCTGATGACGGCGTGCGTCCCCAGACAATTGAAGCCATTAGTCATGCTAAGGCTGCGAAAGTGCCCATTGTGACTGCCATCAATAAAATTGATAAGGAAGCGGCCAGCGTCGACCGAGTCAAGCAAGAACTGATGGAACATGGACTCGTACCCGAAGAATGGGGCGGGGATAGCATCATGGTTCCCGTCAGTGCCATCAGTGGTGAAAACCTGGATCTGTTGCTAGAAATGCTTCTGCTACAGTCTGAGGTGGAAGACCTTCACGCGAATCCAGACCGATTGGCTAAAGGTACTGTGATTGAAGCCAACCTGGATAAAGCGAGGGGCCCTGTTGCTACCCTATTGGTGCAAAATGGCACCCTGAAGATTGGGGACTCGATGGTGGTCGGTTCCGTCTTTGGTAAGGTGAGGGCCATGATTGACGACCGGCTAAACCGAGTTAAGGCCGCGTCGCCCTCGTTTGCCGTAGAGGTTCTAGGTCTCAATGATGTGCCCCAAGCGGGTGACGAGTTTGAGGTCTTTGCGTCTGAGAAAGAGGCCCGTAGTGTGGCCGATAGTCGTGCTGTCGACCAACGACAGTCCAGGCTACAGCAAGCTATGGCATCGCGCCGTGTGACTCTCAACACCCTTTCCGCCCAAGCTCAAGAAGGTGAACTGAAAGAACTCAATATCCTGCTCAAAGCGGATGTGCAAGGATCGCTCGAGGCGATTTTGGCATCCTTAGAACAGTTACCTCAAGACGAAGTACAAATTCGTGTGCTAATGGCTGCTCCTGGGGAAATTAGCGAAACTGACGTAGATCTAGCAGCCGCTAGTGGAGCCGTTATTATTGGTTTCAACACAACCTTAGCTCCAGGTGCCCAGCAGTCATCTGACCGACTTGGGGTAGATATTCGAGACTACGACATTATCTATAAGCTGCTTGAAGACATCGAAGGGGCGATGGAAGGTTTACTCGAACCCGAACTGGTGGAAGAGGAACTGGGCGAAGTGGAAGTTCGAGCTGTATTCCCTGTACGCAAAGGATCTGTGGCGGGCTGTTACGTACTGTCTGGCAAAGTTACTCGCAATTGCAAAATTCGAGTCATGCGCGAAGGTTCTCAGGTTTACGAAGGTAATCTTGATTCCCTAAAACGTAT
>CALHGI010000058.1 GCA_938029995.1 uncultured cyanobacterium
ATGGGGTAACTATGTAAATCCCTGACCCAAGACTATGTTTTCTCTTAATGAATCTTAAATAAAAGTTATATCGCGTTACATTTTGAGACAAAATAGGGATCAGCAATTTAGCCCACCCCCTTTAAATGTCGAGAATCAAGATTACGGTTTATGGTCGTGTACAAGGTGTGGGGTTTCGTTACCACACCCGCCAAAAGGCCAAGGAACTGAATTTGACGGGCTATGTAATCAATAAGCCCGACCACACAGTAGAAATTGTGGCAGATGGTACCGATGAGCAACTACAGCTCTTAGTGGCCTGGGCTAAGGTGGGTCCTGACCGTGCCAATGTTAAACGCATCGAACTGGAAGACTGTTTGCCAATCAACCGTTTCGATGAGTTTGTTGTTGAATACTAAGGCTTTGGTACCCAAATAGTTCACAAAGACAGCCGGTAGAGGCATTGCATGCAATGCCTCTACCGGCTGTCTTTGTCTGGAGGTTTATTTTGTGCAGTCCCCTAGGATATTTGAGGTGCTTACAGTAGCGTAAACAGCAGTGCTAGAGCTACGGCTGCCATAAAGGCCAAAATTAGCGTATCGCGCTTTAATGTGCGGCGTGATTGCCTGGTTTGGGGCGTCCGTCTGTAGGGATCGTTGAGGGGATCGCTTAAGGCGTAGCCATTGTGGTGGGGGATGTTGGCCACCGGAGCTAGGGCTGTGCCGCCGCTGCCCCGGTAGTTACTAACCTGGGGCATAAACTTGGGTTCTTCCAAGGGTACAAACATGGAATCTTGGATGACTAGGCTAATTTCGTAGGCTTCCCAGTCGTTTTCTCGTAAAACCTCTGTGGCGGCATCGGGACCACGATTCAGAAAATCTAGCTCTGACTGATCGCTCTTAGCGGTTTTTCTAGCGTACAGGGAGTTAGCGGGAGGACCAAAGACCTCTTGTAACTCATCCAGCGACTTTGATTCGTCTTGGAACGCTGCATACTGCTGCTGGGTGATCTCAGTGTTTTTCAAAACACCATTGATTTGTTCGCATGACCAACCGTCTCTACATAGAGTGCGTGCAGCTCTTGTATATATAGCCTGTTCCAACAAGGCATCGTGCTGAATTTGTTTCATATCTTCCTAGATTAATCTGATGCATGGCAAGACAAGAACTTTGCCTATGCTAATCGCTTTGGCTGCCCTAATGGATCAGCCAAAAACAGTGTTCGGCACTCTTGTGAGTTTGAACATGAGTTCGGAATTGGAACTACAGGGTTCAGAACTACATGGGTCAAGATATTCCTATCTAATTAATACACATAATTCATTTGGAAAAAACAGGGTAGGGTAACTTCACGGACACAACCTCTAGAAAACTTCACAGCGTGTGAAGGGTTAGTGAAATCCCGATCACATAAATTTGTCTAACCCAGTGTCGAAACGTTAAGCCTAGCCGGTGTTATCGCCCTTGATTGATGCTTTCCTCACCGGGGAATGGGTCATTAATCCGTAGTTAAGAATACGGATGTTTCGAGGAATTTCCATTAGCGTAAAACCCCTGACTTAGTGCCATCCCAGGTGATTATCAATCTCCCTTGAGACAATTACGGTTAGGTTTTTCCATTTCTGCGGTCGCTGTTTTTACGTCTTGATTGCTGATTTGAGTGGTAATTTATCTGCTATTTTGTTCTGCGTAATTTTACTGTTAGTGGATGTTTGTCCGATTAGGGGTGCCTCAAATTTTTCCTGATGCGGATTTGGGTGGTGGATGGCTTGCTGGTTCCGCGGTTATATCGGATGGTTTTAGTGGCTAAGATATGGGGCTGGCTCTATGAGAGAGATTTCTGATTGCTGGTCTGGAACCCTATGGGATGAATTGCTGGGGCTACAGCTATCAGTGGAAAGTGGTTTGTTACGATTGCGTCCAAGTTAATTTAGGTAAGCAATTTTATATAGCTGTCTGAATTTGTATCACCATGGTCAAGCAGAAGGCTGAGCCGGAGAGTTAGGGACCTGTATATGTCTGGACCAGGGTTTGTATTAGCGATTGGCCTAGCATTCATTCACGCGTTTGTTGCCAAACTGAATATTTCTTCTTTTATTTCTGAATTTCGATGGATGTCTTTTGCAGGGGGTGTGTCTATTGGTTATGTGTTTCTAGAGATTTTTCCAGAATTAAGCCATGCTCAGGAAACAATCGAGCATTCTAGTTTGCCATGGGTGGCTTATCTAGAAAACCATGTTTATCTGTTGTCTCTCTTGGGGCTGTTGGTGTTCTATGGGTTAGATATTTTAGCGCTAAAATCTCGGCAGCATAACAGGTTGAAGCATAATCATGATAGTACTCAACCTGCTGTTTTCTGGATACATCTGGCTGCCTTTGCTGTGCTTAATGTGATTGTGGGTTACTTACTCCAAGAGTTGACCGATCACACGTTGCTGCGATGTCTATTGTTTTTCTCGGCGATCGCCCTGCACTTTTTTATCATTGATCATGGGTTACGGGAGCACCATCAGGCTCCCTATGATCACTACGGTCGCTGGTTGTTGACGGCGGCCATTATGGTGGGTGCGATCGCAGGTCGTTCATTCCACCTAGAGGAAGCTGGAATTCTGGCTGTTTGGGCCTTCTTAGCTGGCAGCATCATTCTTAATATTCTGAAACGAGAATTGCCCGACGAGACACAAAGTTGTTTTGCTTCCTTTATGGGGGGTGCAACCCTCTATACCGTTTTATTGCTCGTTATTTAGCGGTTTCTCATAAAGTCTTGCCATAATCTCTTTGCTTAATAATTTTAGGAGAACCGCCATGCCTGATCTTGCAACCCAATGGTATCGCGTTCTAACCCTAGACGAATTGCCCGAAGGGCGGGTCAAAACGGTGGTGGCTGGTCATAAAAGTCTGGCTTTGACCCACTATGACGGTCAATATGGTGCCTTGGATAATCGCTGTCCCCATCAAGGAGGTCCCCTGGGTGAGGGCTCCATTGAAAATGGTTTGCTGCGCTGTCCTTGGCACGGCTGGGACTACTGCCCTTTGACCGGGGCTCCCCCTGGAGAATTAGAGGTGGATGACGGGTTAGAAACCTTTCCGGTGGATGTGCGCTCCGATGGTGTCTATGTGGGCTTACAGGTGGAACAGCCTCACATCCGCACGGTCAGCGATGTGATGGTAGAGACCATGGTGAATTGGGGGGTGACCCATGTGTTTGGTATGGTGGGCCATTCTAATCTGGGGTTGGCCGATGCTCTGCGTCGCCAAGAGACTCAGGGAAATCTCAGCTACATTGGCATTCGCCATGAGGGGGCTGCTGCCTTTGCCGCTTCGGCCTATGCCAAGCTGACGGGTAAGCCTGCCGCTTGCTTGAGTATTGCCGGTCCGGGGGCGACCAATTTGCTCACGGGGATGTGGGATGCCAAGGTAGATCGAGCCCCCATCTTGGCCCTGACTGGCCAGGTAAATTCCCAGGTATTGGGGACTGGCAATTTCCAGGAATGTGATCTGTCGGCTGCCTTTAGTGGTGTTGCTGCTTGGAGCCAAACGGTGCTCAGCCATAGTAAACATGCTGAGCTGATGGCCCTGGCCATTAAGCATGCGTTGTTAAAACGGGATGTCTCCCATCTGATTTTCCCCGATGAAATTCAAGTGGAGGAGGCTGTCGGTGTGGCGGCTTCAGATCCGGTTGGGCGGATCACCCCTTTGCACATTGCACCGCCACCCGAGTCCCTACAGCAGGCGATTGATCAGTTAAAACAGTCTCGCCGGCCGGTGATTATTGTGGGCCATGGTGCCCGCTTTAATATGGAGGCGATTACGGCTTTAGCTGAAACATTAGGGGCCCCCGTGCTCACCACCTTTAAGGCCAAGGGGGCAATTTCAGATCAGCATCCCTTGGGCTGCGGGGTATTGGGCCGCAGTGGCACCCCCATTGCCAGTTGGTTTATGAATGAGGCAGATGTGCTGCTGGTGTTGGGAGCGTCCTTCTCAAACCATACGGGCATTTACCCTGGCAAGCCGATTATTCAAGTGGACTTTGATCCCCTGGCCTTGGGTAAGTTTCACCCGGTGGAGGTGCCGGTGTGGGGGGAAATTAGCATTGTGGTGGAGCAATTGCAGGCTGCATTGGCTGGCCAGGTGGAGACGGAGGATCAGCGATCGCAAGTAGCAGAACGCTGGACGATCTGGCGGGCCGAAAAACTCCGCCGTGAAGCCGACGATCGCGACCAAGGCATCAATTCC
>CALHGI010000059.1 GCA_938029995.1 uncultured cyanobacterium
ACTAGTTTGAATAATCTAGCGTTGCTTTATGATCATCAGGGCCGCTATGAAGAAGCTGAATCAATGTTTCTAGAGGCTCTTGATATTGCCCGTGCTCAAGTGGGTGAAAATCATCCACTTGTAGCGACTAGTTTAAATAACCTGGCGTCACTCTATCGAGATCAAGGCCGCTATGAAGAAGCCGAAAGCTTCTACTTGAGTTCATTCAGAATTTTGAAAGAGACCCTAGGCATGGACCACCCTGATACGCTGAAAGTGCAGGAAAATATTCGTCAATTTCAGCAGACTTCGGACGACTAAATTAGAGGAATTGGATAAAGATTAACTCTCTAATCTTTATCCAATTCCTTCGATCATTGGATGAAAGAAGAAGGCCAAACCAATGATGGTGTAGGTTGCCAACAACAGCGTCCCCTCCAGCCAATTGGAACTACCATCACTGCTGATGGAATTGGCAATCCAAATAGACACGGCCACCGCAATCAGCTGAAAATTATTAAAGTCCAGATCCATGGGCTTACCCATCAGCCAGCCCGTAATCACCAGCACCGGAGCGACAAACAAGGCAATTTGCATACTGGAACCGACCGCCACAGACAGCGACAGGTCCATTTTATTTTTCAGCGCTACGGTGACTGCCGTGGCATGTTCAGCGGCGTTACCGATGATGGGCAATAAAATCACCCCGGTAAACAACTCCGATAGGCCCAATTGTTTTGTGGCCACTTCTAAGGAACCCACCAGCCATTCCGACTCCACAGCCACCACCAAGGTAGCCGCTAATAACACTCCCACCCACAGGGTCAAATTCGGAGCTTCACCATGCTCCTCTTCCACCCCTTCTTCTTCAGCGGTGCCCACATCGTATAGATAGGCATGGGTTTTCATGGAAAATAGCAATGTGAGGCCGTAGACCAGAATCAGCACAATGGCCACCGCCACTGACAGCCGTTGAAGGGTGGGCTCAGTAATGGATGGGGACGTAAAATCCACCGCCGTTGGCAGCAAAATCGCAATCACTGCCAGGTTCATGGACGATGCATTCATGCGGGCAATCACCGGCTGAAAGGTTTGCTCTTTGAATTTGATGCCCCCCAGCAGCATGGATAGGCCCATCACCAGCAACAGGTTACCGATGATAGAACCGGTGATACTGGATTTCACCACGTTGATCAATCCAGCGTTCAGGGCAATCAACGCAATAATCAATTCGGTCGCATTGCCAAAGGTGGCATTGAGCAGCCCCCCAAGGGATGGCCCCACCACCACGGCAATTTCCTCGGTGGCATGGCCCATCCAGCCTGCTAACGGGATGATGGCAATGGCTGCTGTGGCAAAAACGGCCAGTTCACCCCAGCCCAGGAAATGGGCCGCCGCAGAAATGGGAACAAAAACCAGTAAACCAAAGAAAATTACGTTTTTGACGGACATGGGGCAATAAAGCATCGTTAAGCATCATCAGATTACCCAAAGTCGACCCATTTGGGGGAGTATTGCTGATGATTTTTGGGATGAACTTTACAAGTTGTGCAGGTATCTGAAGCCCTTCATGCTTAGAGCATTAGATTTGATAGGGGTACTGGTTATTTTGATTACTTACTGAGCTCAACAGGGTGGCATGACTTTAAAGTTAATTTTGGCAATTCTAGGTTCCTTCGCCTTGGCCGTCGTAGGTTTTTATGCCTGGGGCACCTCCGGTAGCTATCCCCAGGAAAACTATACGGACACATTGACCTATGACGTTGAACCCTCTACAGCCGACGATACCGCCACCCTGACCTTGGTGTCATACAACATTGGCTACCTATCGGGGTTGACGAATCAAGAGGCGGTGGCCCGGCCGAAGACATTGTTTGAGAACCATTTGGCCACGGTCATTGACACATTTCGCTCCCTCAACGCCGATATCATCGCTTACCAAGAAATTGACCTCGCCTCGAAACGGTCCTATAACGTCAACCAGTTGGAGGCCCTGGCCCATGGCCTAGGGTTAGCCCAGGCTGGTCTAGCGATCAACTGGAATAAAAACTACGTTCCTTTCCCCTACTGGCCCATTTCCGCTCACTTTGGCAAAATCATCTCGGGTCAGGCGGTACTGAGTCGTTATCCCATTACGGAAAATCAACGCACCGTCTTGGCCAAGGTGGCAAGCCGTCCATTTTTCTACAATGCCGTTTACCTGGATCGGTTAGCCCAGGCGACAAAAATTGATATTAATAATCGGCCTCTAATGGTGATTAATATCCATCTAGAAGCCTTTGATAACCCGACGCGTTTTATCCAAACCCGCGCCGTTCGAGAGCTGGCTGAAACCTATGCCAAAGACTATCCGGTGGTGGTGGTGGGTGATTTTAATAGTGCAATCAATCGTCCAGAAGAGGGCGATCGCTCGATTGAAATCATGGCTGAGTCGCCCCTATTTACCGCAGCCCTGGCCAAAGATCAGTGGGTCAACCAACCCACGTTCCCCTCTGATTCAGCTGAACATAAGCTCGATTATCTGTTTTATACCCCTGCAACCATCGAACTGAAAGAGACCCGAGTCATTACGGAAGTGGGCACCGCCTCGGATCATCTGCCGTTAATGATGACATTTAGCCTGAAGTGAACTATCTGCATCGGGAAGATGGCATCCTCTAATGAAGCCATAACTGTTCAGACGTGTATGACATCCTATGGAGCAGCTGAAGAATTCCCTGGGTCCCTATGAATTATTTGCCGCAATTATTGGTGGTTCGCCATTCATCTTGGCTGTTTTTTTGATTTATAACCCATTGGAAAGTCTGATGGACCTGGCCAATGTAGTTCAGACGCTCGGGAGTGGTGGTGGGGCGCTTGCGATCGCACTAACGATCCTGTTCTTGAGTTACATCATCGGTGGTACCGTCCAGGGTCTAACCTGGCGATACTTTCTACTGTTATGTCGACTTTTTAACAAGGAATACCTCTATTTAGGTAATCAATTGATCGAAAGGGATCGCGCGTTGAAGCAGCAAGAGCCTCAGGATGCAAGCTCCTTAGAATTTGAAGATCGTCTAGTTCTGCTGTTACGCCAAGAAATAGGCATTCCTAAAAAATCAGATTGGATGAATAGTCGCCTTAGATCCTATTTACGTGAGCGCAATAGTCCTTCCGTGGCAGCGTCAGATACGTTAATCGCTTCCCACATCATGTATCGCAACCTATCCCTAGGGTGCTTGATTATATGCCTGGTGAGTTTTGTGAATGCTATCCGTCTAGGGGCGTTAGAACCCTTAATGATCATTCCAATTCTGGGCTATGCCGCTTATCTCATGTTTTGGCAGTCCGTCAGTTTCAAAAAGTGGCAAAATCGCGATTTAATCTTAGGGTTTTACTTTGCTTCTACTAAAGAAACCGAGGCTGAAGGAACTCGTTAGAGTCTGGTAACGTTAATGGGCAGAGTCACTCCCGTCGGGCCAAAGACTCTTCGTTTGCACGCATTACTTAGAAAAAATGTTCGGCTTGGCGCTTCACACCTCCACCCCTGAGCTAGGTTTAGCCATCAGTGATTTCCATACGATCCAGCGCCATCAAACATGGGAGTTAGGTCGCAGTTTATCCAGCCAGCTCCATGAACTCCTGCAAGGCTTTTTAGCACCTCAAAACTGGCAAAATCTAGGCTTTATCGTTGTCTGCATCGGCCCCGGCGGCTTTACCGGCACTCGTCTTGGCGTCGCCACCGCCCGCACCCTAGCCCAGCAATTAGAGATTCCCCTGTTTGGCGTTTCTGCATTAGCAGCGGCAGCTCACCATACGGTCCAATCTAAAACAGTGGCCCCCAGGAAAAAAACAGTAGAGCACAATCTCCAATCTGCCGCCAAAGGCCAGCCACCGTCGTCCCCAATGGACATCGCCGTGACCATGCCCGCCAAGCGAGGGGCCGTATATGGCGCAATTTATCATTGGACCGGAGATACCTTACTCACCCAAACAAAAGACACCGTTTTGCCCGCAGCAGACTGGGAGTTAAAACAAACTCAATGGACTCAACCATTGGCCCAGGTCTCCCTAGAATCCGGCATTAGTCTAGCGGAAACCACCCTGTCCCTATTGGCCCTGGGGCACGCACAGTGGCAGACGCCCAAACACCCCAACTGGCGAGAGGTCACCCCATTTTACGGACAACACCCCGTAACGTCCTGACCCATCGCAATCAGAAATTAGTCTTGGTTAGCCTGGCCATCCCTACGCCCCAACTCATACACACCGCTACCCATGCAAGCAATAATGCCAAAACTCAGGGTCCAACTATGACCTAACCCCATGTCCAACAGATAGTTACACAGACCACCGGCCAATATAAACGGCACAATGCTCACCACCGAACCATAGAGCTCCGCCGGACCGGCAATATTTTTCCGATTAAACGCTTTTAGCCAGCCCGTGGCCTGCCGCTCCAATGCCTCCACCAACCGCAACGCCACCGGCGAAAACATCAGATAAAGCGCTAAGGCCCATAGGAATATTCCAGAAATCCAAGCTGGATCAAAAGTCATGGAAAAAATCACTCAATAGAGACGCCACAGCCATCGAGGCATCAGAAATCAGATCTTCAACTTATCCAGGTCGTTTTCCCACAAATCAAGCGACAGGGATCACCCTAGGTATAGTTTAGGTTTCTTTAAATTTCTCAAACTTCGTTCATGGTCTATACCTTAGGCTAAGGGATCCGATGCGTTCTGTCGCCTCTACAGATGTTCCATTGCCCCTACAGCACATCTGTAGAGGGTGAAATTTAAGGCTATGAACAGGTCTAAAAAGCTTCGTTCCCTAGCGTTTCACGGTAACCGTAG
>CALHGI010000060.1 GCA_938029995.1 uncultured cyanobacterium
GGAGTCAGGGTCGTGGGCCGATGGAATTTTTTCCGATGGCACCCTGAATCGGCATACATCTTGGTGGACCTATGCTGAACTCAATCAGTTTACGGCGTCCTTTGCATTGACAGATCCCTCTGTGACGACGTACCTATCAGAGACCTATGACTATTGGTTTAATCACTTTGTTGATCCACAGATGGGTGAAGTGTGGAACTGGGTTAATGGTCTCACCCATGAACCCATAAAAACCATGCCGAAGCAATGGCCCTGGAAAAATGGCTATCATTCTTTAGAACATGCTTTAGTGGGTTACATCACGTCTAGTCAGCTGCATGGAGAACCGGTGGTATTGCACTATGGGTTTGAACAACTGCCTGAGTTGAATACGATTCATCCCTATTATTATCGAGGGGAGATTGATAAAATTACCCTGGAACCGTCAGAGGGGAGACCGACGGTTTATACGGTCACATTTTCTAACGTTCAGTGATATCGCTTTGCAGTGAGACGCCTAATGGTGATGGTGGTTATCCCCTTCGCTTCTTCTCCCAGCAGGGGCGATGGCGTCTCACCGGAAATAAAATAGAATTAGGGCCGAATGCATAAAGCCTACTGCGATTACCAGTCCCGTCGCCATCTGACCGAGTGCTTCATACAAAAGCGTTAATCCTAATCCCCATAGGCAGGAATACCATGTTACTCAGTGTCGGTGTGAAAATTCACCAAACACTATCCGAGCTAACAATAAACCCCGAGCAAAGATGATTCGATCAACGCTGTTCTGAGCCGAGAATACAAGGCCAATTTCCTCTAGCCTGGTTGATCGAATGCGGGTCATGTAGATTCAATGGTGTGAGGGGAATGGAAAAGGATAGCGTCTGTGGGGTATACCTTTTCAGGTGATGGTTCCCCCTCAAGGCAAGACTTTACTTCGCAAGGAGCTGTGCTACTTCGTGATAGAGATTACGAATGTGGATCAGATATTGTTCTACCGATGGAAAGGCATCTCGCCGTTTCGGTACGGTCTGGCTGAATCCGTATTGGAGTCGTACAATCAATAATAGAAAATACACTTTTGCCAGGGCTAGCAGGTATGGATTCGGTTGCTTGCCCCCTGCGTTTAAATAACCTTGAATAAAGCTGTCAAACCGTTCCTTGCTGGCAATTCGGTATCCGTCTTTGGAAAGGGTGCCCCAATATAAAACTCTGATCAGGTCACATTCCGGGGGGCCAATGCGCCAATTATCCCAGTCCAGTGGAAAAACTTCATTATGCTCATTGATCACCAAGTTAAATCCACAGTAGTCATTATGAATTAGGGTTGGGACGATATCAGTTTTACTATCGATCTTGTTATTGAGGCTGTTCATTTGCTCAATCAGCATTGAGAACGTGATTGGCTGGATGGGCTCAAGGATAGTGTCCCAGTCATCCAGGCTTGTCGTTTGTTTGAGTTCATTGGAGCGAAGTTGCTCAATCAACTTATTACTCCAGTGGGCCGAGAGGCTAGGAGCCCCAATGGAGAAGATATCTTGACCTTGATACGCATCAACAGTGTATTGATGAATTTGTGCTAGCTTTTGACCGGCATGGTAGTAAGCACCGGGGGCGCTTTTCAAAATCAGAGAATCACCGGGTATCCATTTATAGACAACATAGGGGGCAAACTCCTCCTTTCCCCATTCTGCTTTTAGGACCGTCCCAACCAGGTCATGATGGATTGCTGAGATCCCCTGGGCCGCTTTGAGTTGATTAAATCGATGATGAATCTCAGAACAAGGGACCGCTTCATCAATCAGCTTCATAAGATAGGCGGCAAATACATCCTTGGCAACAGGTTCTTTGGGATATGTCGCCAGGTGCTGGCGGATGCGGACGGCATACTGCTCATTATTGGCCAGACGAAATCGGAAGATATGATTCCATGTCCCACCGTAGATCCCGATAAGCGAATCTTCGGTGGACTGATATTCCGCTTCCTCTAGGGCAATGGCTAAGTGACGTTTGGCTAGCTCAATTTCTTCGGGGTCTATTTCAAAGAGTGACTTTTTTGTGCTGGCAATGAGCATGGGGTCAGCCGTGTCTGGGTTAAACTGCTGAGTGTGGTCCTGCCCAGAATGAGACAGCTGCTGATCGGTGCATGGTGTTGTAGGTGCTCCATGAATAACTGGAATATCGGATTGTTTCAGGACCTCTTGAACCCGCTCAATCTGGCCCCACGATAGGAAGTGAGCAAAGCTTTCTTTATTCGTGACAATCAGGCCGCCGCCATAATCTTTTTTAGCAACAGGTCGAAACCTGTCAGCGTCAGAACTGTTGTCATAAACAGAGAGACTATCGACAATATCAATTAGGTATGGGGCGAGCCCAGCGGTGAATCTGCCGTCACGCAGATATTTACTGAGGCCATGATAATCTTCTTTCCTTTGTTCAATCCGTTGCCCAAGGACTTCAGGGGGCGCATATAGGAGCGTTAAGTCTGTTCTATATCCCCGTATGGCAGCATTCCGCAGGAAGAAATAGATGTCAGCATCAGTTAGGGGGCTTTCATAGAGGATATTCCACCGCTGTTTAAACCCAAAGGTTAGTAGAGCATGACTAAAGGCTTGGGCGGGTTCCCGCCACTTTCTATATGCTATTTGAGTGCTTAGTGCTTGTTGGTCCTCGTCATATTCCCGTGACCGCTCCATCACGGTATCAGCATCGCAGAGCAATACAGTGCTCGGGAGGATGCCTTTTTGTTGGAAAGACTTACGTAGGGTTGATTTTCCGCTTCCAGGGGCACCCCCGATCAGGTAAAGCATAGGATGCTCCTGGGGCTCTGAACTTTTGACTCCCGCTGTACAGTGCTCAAAAATATCTATAGAAGATGGCTGGTCGAAGTGACGTTTCGTTTTGCCAGCAGTGCTTTGGGAAAGGAGGGCGAGCATCTGTTTGGGCAAGGTCATCGCAGGGGGCCTCCATTATGAATACGGTGCAATGGCGGGCAATATGCGTTTAACTTCTTTTTCGGTAATGCTGGTATTAGGTGGCTGATGGATGACTGACTGGGCTTACAGGGCATTTTCAAAACCCCTCAATTTTATGCAAGCTATAGCCATACATTGTGGACCTTTAGCCATTAGCGTTGACACCCACGCTTATTTTTTGCATAATTCCTCAAATCTAATTTTACTGCCTGGTAGCCTGGATTTTGGCCAAGTATCGGTGCCCATTGGCCTTTGACGGGGTGTAATCCTGCATGGATGCCCATTAGCTTAAGACGCTAGTGAGATGTAAACTCTGCCTTTTTCACACGTTTTCGTGCTTATTGAAGAATTGTTTCCATAACCGTTTCTTGTTTTGGGTTATGCCTGGCTTTTAGATTTTGTCATTTGTTAACCCTCATTGAGCCGGGGCACAGTCTCAGATGATTTAAATCTGTGATGTTTTCCAACGATTTCCAACGATGGAGTGATGGAAACAAATTATAGTTGCATTAGATTACCGTAATTTATTGTAGATATTGTTTGATTGATCTATTTCCCAAAAAACATGCTACAAGGACTATATAAGCGTTCGAAAGGATCGATTCAACTTGGATGCCTACTAGCATTATTTAGTAGCGAAAAAAACAATATCTGTTTCTATTTGTTTACTTTTTATCGGTAGAAATTTGAGATAAGCCGAGGACGGAACGGTCTAGATTGACAGATTGTTTACGCTTAGCGCCCTTTCCGGAATATTGCCCCCACCGAATAGTGAATTGAGGATATCCCATGCCCACTGCTCCCACTTATCCTGGCGTTTATGTTGAAGAATTACCCAGCGGCGTCAGAACGATTACCGGGGTAGCTACCTCGATTACGGCCTTTATAGGCAGAGCGCTGAGGGGGCCGGTTGATGAGCCAGTCACCATTAATAATTACGGCGACTTTGAGCGTATTTTTGGAGGGCTATGGCGTAAAAGTAGTCTAGGCTACGCTGTTCAAGATTTTTATCTGAATGGGGGTGGCCAGGCCATCATTGTTCGGCTGTTTAATTCGGAGGAACAAGCAAACAC
>CALHGI010000061.1 GCA_938029995.1 uncultured cyanobacterium
CTCTGGATGTCACGACCTACACTAGATGCAAACCGTCTCAATCTGGGGAGTCTGGACTCCAGTCCGGCGATGCCCATTAGGACCGTGCTAAAACACGCGAGGGAAAACCAAAAGGGCGGCAGTGCCTTGCGTCGAAATAGCTTAAAGCTAAGCAGCATGGGAATAAAAGCCAGAAATAAGTTCCACCAAATCCAGCCGTTATAGAATTTATTGACGCCCTGATAAATATCAACAACGATCCATCCCATATACTCAACCCCGTATCGAACATTACAGTTCTACTAACTTCTAAGGGTTAATTCCAGCATGAATGCTCGAAAGCTTTTGGGATGAAAGCGCATACATCTTCACAAAAAGCTATTCACTTCCCTCCTCACAGGCCCCAATACTCACCCAGCTGGTGGAACCATCCTGCCAAATCTCTTTTTTCCAAATCGGGGCATTGTGCTTTAGCGTATCGATGGCATATTTGCACGCGGCAAATGCTTCTGAACGATGGGGACAACCCACCGCCACCAGCACACTAATCTCTCCCACCGCCAGTTTCCCGGTGCGATGGTGAATCACCACATGGCTAACATCCGCCCATTGCCGTCGAATTTCCGCTGAAATCTGCTTAAACACCGCCACTGCCATGGGCTCATAGGCCTGATACTCCAGGGCTACCACCGCTTTTCCCTCGGTGTTGTTGCGCACCATGCCGCTCATGACAACAATGGCACCATTGGCCCGATCATCCGCTAGACGATACGCTTCGTCTAATGAGAGGGGGGCAAACGTGATGGAGAAACTATCCACATCGTTGGTCTGGGTCTGAACATCTAAGTCGAAGGGAAGGCCAATGGTCATAGGTATATTTGCCAGACAACTACGCAGAAGGGACATTCGCGGTTGCTGGGGAGGAGGAAAGAATGTGTTAGAAGTGACACGCTATATTACAAAGTCCTGTTAGGGGACATCACGTCGAGGTTCGCCAGTGCCAAACATTATGTATTGTAGACAGTCTTTCGGCGTTGCAAAACATAACGATATGAATGAATTTCCCAACTCAGGGGAAAATTACAGCAATATGCTGAAGCATTTCAGTACATTCTGCCGCAGATCATAGCCATTCCTATCGATAGCCTGGATTGATCCTCTATGTTGTGAACTGTGGGCGCAAGGCTATGGCTAGAAGGCTATTGCTATTGAAGGCGCTAGATTTTTGTGGGCTGCAGGGCTGCTCACCCATCAGGGATACCGAGGGCAAAGTTATGAGTTCTGGAATTTTTGCTGTAGCGACCGTTGGGAAATATCGTCTGTATGTGGGTGAATCCCATCAGCTCAAACCCCGATGGGCCAAAATGATGGCCCTGCTAGTCCAGGGGACGTTTCCTTCCCAAAAAATCCAGCAAGCTTGGCAGGAATCTGGCAAGGATCGGCGGTTTACCTTTCACACGGCCAAAGAAATTTCTGCAGATACAAAACTATATGGTTATCGGCAGTTTTTGAAAGATACGGCATTGGACAGCTAATGGTTTACTTGACGCCACCAATTAGGTAGAGCAGTGCCATGCGAGTGGCAACACCGCTGGTCACCTGCATGGGAACTAGGCTGAGCTCGGGATCATCCATCAGGTCTGAGGTAAGTTCTACGCCCCGATTCGTGGGGCCAGGGTGCATGATTTTGACGGTGGGCTTACACCGTTTTAGCCGCTCCCGGTCTATGCCAAACTGCTGGTGATATTCCCGCAGGCTGGGGAGTAAATGTTGGCTCATGCGTTCATGCTGTAATCGCAGGGCCATGACGAAGTCAGCCCCTGCTAAGGCCGGTTCTAATTGCCAGTGGAGATAGAGTTTTCGTTCTGGCGGTGTGGTGGCGGTGTGGTCTGGCCGAATGGGTTGTTTAAATGCCCCTAGAAAATGTTTGGGGAGCAAGGTGGGGGGAGCCACCAGGTGCACGTCTGCTCCACAGGTGGTCAGGCTCCAAATATTGGAACGGGCTACCCGTGAATGCAGGATGTCGCCTACGATGACCACTTTTTTTCCCTGGAGCTGCTCGATGTGGGGATTGTTTGGATTGAGACTGTTACAAATGGTGAATAAATCTAGTAGGGCCTGGGATGGGTGGGCGTGCTGACCGTCACCGGCATTGAGGATGCCCACACCAGAGTTAATCCGGTCCATTTCCTGGGCAATGATGGTGGGGACTCCGGCCTCTTGGTGGCGAATCACCATCAGGTTGGTGCCCATGGCTAGGTAGGTTTTGGCCGTATCTAGAATAGTTTCTCCCTTTTTTAAGGATGAGCTGCCGGGAGAAAAGTTGAGAATATCAGCCGATAGCCGCTTGGCCGCTAGTTCAAAACTGCTGCGGGTGCGGGTGGAGGGTTCAAAGAACAGATTGGTGATGACTTGGCCCTGGAGCGCTGGGACCTTTTTAGTCCGACGGGAGAGGACTTCACTAAAACTAGTCGCGGTTTGCAGAATAGTTTGATACTCATTGGCGGTGAAGTCTTCGAGGGAGATGATGTGTCGACGACTCCAGGTATTGTCGGCCATGGGTAGACCAAAGTTAAATAAAGGGCTGGGGTTTGGGCATTGAACAAATTGTCACTAGGGGTGACCAGACCAAAGCTTTAGTCGGCTGCCACACTCAGTGACCAGGGCAAAGTTTTAACAACTGTCACACTTTAGTGACTAGGGCAAAGTTTTAGCAAGTGTCACACTTTAGTGACTAGGGCCAAGCTTTAGCAAGTGTCACACTTTGGAGACAGGGTGTAGCTTCAGTTTGTAGGATATGAGCACAAACTCTATTTAGTATTTCATCCGATGGCTCGGTTCCCAAACGTATTCTTAGGTTTATTGGTCGCTGTGGGGTTGACCCTTGCTGGGTGTAACGGGACAGAGCCGACTGATGTGGCGGCCCCCCCTTCAACAACGGTGGAAGAACCTGCTGCGGAAACTGAAGACTATGGTGAGGATACGATCCCTGAGGTGACCAGTGAGCCAGGGGATGGGGATCAACCTCCGGTGTCGGCCCAGTCGGATGGGGTTGATGGGGCTGATGCAGATACTGAAATGGTTGCTGTTTCCATCTATGTAATGGATGACAGCTGTAGCGATTTCCAGGCGGAATCGGTGGAGGTGTTGGCTGATCAGGCGATGACTAAGGCCGTGGGGGAGGTGCTTGACCGCCATCGCTTTGAGTCGTTTAAGCTGTCGGGCTATCGGGTCAATGTTGAGGATAGTAAGGCGATTGTTGATCTACGTTTGGCGGAGGACTCTGAGCGTCAGTTTTCGTCCCTGTCTAGCTGTGAACAGCAGGGGTTATTTGGTGGGTTAGAAGAGACTTTAATCCAACATCCTACTTGGCAAGTTAATCAGGTGGAGTTTACCAACCGTGGCGCAGAAATCGTTCTGTAACGGTTTTGGGTGGTCATGCACCCCCCAAAAAACTAGGGCTTAGAAATACTAGGGCTGTCCTTTAGATACCAGCGCCATGGCTGTTCGATGGCTTTGGAAATACCAATGCGGGTGGTTTGAACCAACGTCCGCTGTGCTTGATCTAGCTGCTGTTGAAGTGCCGCCGTGCGATGTTCGAGCCATAGCTGGTGCTGGGGGATCAGGGGTCGGGCATTATTCTGGCGGTTGATCCCTAGGGTGCGGCATAGCTTGCCAGGGCCGGCCGCCACCCGTTTGCCCTGCCGAATGTACTTAGGGTTGAGGCCCTTGGGTAGGTGAGGGAGTTCTAGGGCACGAACCAGGACGGCGCTCCCGATATCGGTGGCTTCGGTGACGACGTTGAAGCAGTGGTACATGCCGTAAATGAAATAGACATAGCTGTGCCCCGGTGGTCCAAACATGGCAGCATTGCTGGGGGTTTTGCCGCGATGGGCATGGCAGGCGGGATCGTTAGGACAGTAGGCTTCGGTTTCGACGATGATCCCCCTGATGGTTTCGTTGTTGAGCTGACGGATGAGGGTGCAGCCAATGAGGTCGGGGGCCACCTCTAGGGGGCTGCGATCGCACCAGTCAGGACTAATCATCAATGCCATAGGAATAGGCAAGTAATGTTGCAGTAAATAACAGTTATGTAACAGTCCTGGAGTCTAGGATTGCATTCCCCAATGAACTTGCTACGATCCAGAGACGGGTTGGGCAAAATGACCCATCACTAAACCATCCAGAGATTAAACCAAAGGAATCACCCACCGTGGATATAAAGACAATTTTGCCAGCTCTAGCCGTTGTATTTTCCCTGGCCTGCCTGTTTTTCGGCACCCAAAATGGCTTCTATGACTCCGATGATTACCATGGCAATGGTTCTGCCCATTAAAATGGCTCTGCCCATTAACAAATAGACAGATAGGTTTATTGTGGCCATGACTGTTCCCTCGGGGTGCGCCCATTGGTAGTGATTGTGGCCATGATTGTTCCCAAGGGGCGCGTCCATTAGGTAGTGATTGTGGCCATGGCTGTTTTTCTCAGGCGCGCCCCATTGATTCTCTTTTTGGCCATTACTGTTTTCAAGGGGTACGCCTGCTGACCGCATGGGGGCCGATGTTGTTTTACCACCGCTGGGATCAACCGATATTGCCGATGGAAATGCCGTCGTCTGTTATCCCTATGGTGTTGGCCATGGTCAAGAGGGCGTTAGCCTAGGGCTGTCCATTGGTCCCCATTGGATTTTGCTCGATTGCGGCCTAGAGGATTTAGCCCCCCTAGGCCATGGTCCCCCGCCCACGGCCGTATTTTATAGCCACGCCCATTTTGACCATGGGCGTGGCCTAACGTTGTTGCTGCAACGGTGGCCCCAAGTTCCCATCTATGCCACCACGGCCACCGTGGCTCTAGTGGCCGATCGGTCCCTGGCCGATGCCATCCGTCCCTTGCCCTGGCAG